>SYFY01000162.1 GCA_005799745.1 Gammaproteobacteria bacterium | reverse complement strand
GACGGGCTGCCGGGGCCGGTGATGGTGAAGAGATTCGGGAAACCCGCGATCAAGAGGCCGAGGTAACTGCGTGGACCTTCGGCCCATTTCTCTTTCAGGCGTTGACCATTGCCACCCCGAATGTCGATATCGTTGAGCGCGCCGGTCATCGCATCAAACCCGGTCGCCAGAACCAGCGTGTCCACCTCGACATGTTCGCCTTTCAGCTGAATGCCCTTTGAAGTGATGCGTTCGATGGGTGAACGATTGATATTCACCAGGCGCACATGGGGCTTGTTGAACGTCTCGTAATAGTCGATATCCACGCAAATACGCTTGGTGCCGACGGGATGGGAAGTCGGGCACAAGTCTTCTGCGGTTTGTGGATCTTTTACCGTGGTGCGGATCTTGTGGTGAATGAACTCGGCGATTCGATGGTTGGCTGCTTCGTTGATGAGTGCATCACCCACCACACCCATGAAGCGCGCGCCACCCGTTTGCCAATACTGCTCACAGGCCGCATGCAGCTGTTCGTCCGTGAGCTCCATCGCGGACATGGCGATGGGCGTCCGTTCCCGCGGTTTGACTTCAAGATCGCCAAAGCCAGAGGTGAGGCCACGCTTGTGGAAGTCGCGATGCTCCCGGTAGTACTTTTTGAAGGCTTCCACGAACTCTGGGTCGAGGGGACCGTTCACGGCAGGCACACTGAAGTTGGGTGTGCGCTGAAACACGGTGAGGTGTTGTGCCGTGGACGCAATCACCGGAATCGCCTGGATCGCTGACGATCCCGTGCCGATGATTCCAACACGCTCACCGTGAAAGGCCACTGGTTCATGAGGCCAAAGACTTGCCTGGTAGCGCTTGCCTGCAAAGCTGTCGAGACCTTCGATGTTCGGAACCATAGGCTTCGAGAGGCACCCTGTGGCCATGATGAGCATTGGTGCACTGGCCGTATCACCCGCTGCGGTGGTCACTCGCCAGACGCGTGCGGATTCATCGAAGTGCGCCGTCTTCAACTTGCAGTTGAAGCGGATGTCTTTGCGAAGATCGAACCGTTCGGACACGTGCACGGCGTATTTCAGAATCTCCGGCTGTGGCGCATATCGCTCCGACCATTCCCATACCTGTTCGAGCTCGGGGCTGAACGAAAATGAGTAAGCGAGGCTCTCGGCATCACAGCGGTCTCCGGGATAACGATTCCAGTACCACGTGCCGCCTACATCGCTGCCCATTTCGTAGATACGGGTCCTCAATCCCATTTGGCGAAAGCGATGCAACGTATAGAGGCCAGCGAACCCTGCACCGACGACGATGGCGTCGAAAGCGGCGTTCTTGTCGGTGTTCATCTCGGACATGATTTAGCTGCGTTTTAAAAATTGGAGTATCGCCTCATCAGCGGTTTAAGCCAACCGTCCACCCGCTATGCAGCCATGTCCTTGTTCGTCTCCGTGAGGCGGTACCACGTCACGTTTTTGGGCGCGACGGAAAGCCACACTGCTAACATGCGCCTGACTTCAGCATTCGAGGGGAAACGCATGTTCCGGTTCATCGAAATCAAACGGCGTCGCGTAGTCACTAGCCTCGTGGCGTGTTTTGTCGCGCTCGCCAGTGCATTTGCCCTGGCAGCACCGACCGCCACAACTCCCCTCGGTGCCATCAACGGCATCGAAGAAAACCGTGTGCTGGCCTTCAAGGGCATTCGTTATGCAGAGCCACCGACCGCAAGCCAGCGCTGGCAAGCCCCCAGGGCCGTCGGCAAATCACGCAAACCCATCGAGGCAAAAAACTTCGGGCCTGCGTGTCTGCAACCCACATCCACGCAGGCGCCAGCAGGTCCCACCAGCGAAGACTGCCTGTTCCTGAATGTCTGGACTCCGGACGTCGACCGGTCAAAGCTGCGCCCGGTGATGGTGTGGATTCACGGTGGTGGATTTCGCACCGGCTCCGGCAACATTCCCGGTGATGTGCTCGCGAGTCAGGACGTCGTTGTGGTCTCCATGAACTACCGGCTCGGCCCACTCGGCTTCATGGCGCACCCGGCCTTGCGTAACAAGGTGGCCAACGTCGGCTTGCTCGACATGGTGGCAGCCCTCGACTGGGTGAAGAACAACATCCAGAGCTTCGGTGGCAACCCGCACAACGTCACGATCTTCGGGATCTCTGCGGGTGGTCAGGCAGTGAATCTTCTGATGGTCAGCCCTCTCGCTACGGGTCGCTTTCACAAGGCTATCGCCCAGTCGGGTTATGCCGGTTGGGCACTGCCACGCACGGCATCAGCACCCTCCCCTGCACCAAAGGGCGCGGACATGGGTGCAGCTGAAAGTGCAGAAGTGATCGCGGCAGCCCTCGTCGCGAAAGTTGATAACGGTCGACAGTCGTCACGCATGTTGGCACGACTGGACGGCCAGGCGCTGATTGATGCGGTGCAGGGTTTTCAGTTGCCGATCGTGGACGGCACGAGCTTGCCAGAAGAACCCGGCATTCTCTTCACACAAGGTCGCCAGGCCCCGGTGCCTTTCATGACAGGTGGCAACAGTTTTGAAGGCTCCGTCATGCCGGGATCAGGCATCAGCGCGGAGTCGTTTAAACACATGCTGGGTTCTGATTTTCCGGGGTTGCAAGGCGCTTATGCCGATGACTTCGCCGTCAGCCCCGAACAAGGCATCGCCCGCATCTTTGGAGACAACCGGTATCTCCTGTCGGCGCGGATGTTGGCCAGTGCGATGGCGAAGGTGAAAAAAGAGAGCTGGCTCTACTACATCGCCCTGACACCGGAACAGCGTCCTGCGGACTTGCCAGGTACACCACACGGGTATGACTTCGTTTTGCTGTTTGGAAGTGATCCGAATGCAAAGGCTCCGGCCAAAGATCTCGGTGTCCGCATGCAACAGTACTGGCTGTCGTTTGCTCGTAAAGGTCGACCGGAAGCGCCAGGGCTCGCGCCTTGGCCCGCTTATTTACAGGAGACAGACCGATGGATGGTGTTCGGCCTTCATGACGGGGAGCAAAGCGGTGTGCTGAAAGCCAAACTCGAACTGCTCACCCGCCGCTATGAGGCGCGGGTGCAGTAGGCGAATGTGGGAGCGCCTTCGGTCCCCTTCGTTTCGCCGTTAGCTCGCTGGGGAAAACCAGATGGGCGAGGTCCAGGCGCGCTCCTGAACGGTCTGTTTAAGACTGTCGCGTGGTGCGACGCCTGCTCGCACTGCATCCCACGTTGACCAACGGCAGGTGGGGTTTTCTAGCACCCTCACGTAGTAGAACGCGTGTTGTGATGGGTCGAAGGAAGGGTCTTTCCATATCGTATTCAGTTCCGCTGCACCCTTGTCGTTGCTGAACGCACAGTTCGCGATATCCACCGTCGCGCCGTTATCCGGACATCGATGGGTTTTGGGATCTGGTGTGAGTCCGTCCGCACAGGCGACATCGATGACCTGCTCGTGACCTTGGCCATCAGCCACCCAACCTTTGACGATTTGCAATCGCTGCAGTGGCGCAGACGCAGAGTCGCGCATGGCAGATGCATGGAAGACTGGTGCCTGGCCCTCGACGGGCAAGAGGTCGCTGCCTTGCGGCACGCCTTTGGCATACAGCGCGGCCACATCACCACTCACGACTTGATCGAGTCCGTAACCCGCAAACAATCGAACGCGCATGCGCGGACCGGTGGTTGCGAAGGTCTCTTTGCGACGGAACGCATCGTAAATGGCATCACGTGTATTCGACTCCGCCCAGACCCCAGCAAGACCGGAAGCGGCCCAGGTTTCAAACGAGTTGCCAGCCACGTAGGCATTGCCTTCAGGACCCGGCTCTTTGAGCGGCACCGAACCCCGTAACTCTGCCGTGCCATCAACGAATCCGACCTTGCTCCAATAATTGTGTTCATCAAAGGAGCCTGCACCGACATGGGTATCCGATGCCGCCACCATCCCGAACTTGAACGGGTTGAATCCTTCAGTTTCCTGCAGCACGAGACCGTTACGCAGCGCTTCGCGGGCATAACTGCCAGTTGCCTTGCTCGGAATGGCGGTAGCGATACGTACTTCCATCAACTCAAAGTCAGCCCACTCATCGTTGGGCGACAGCAGCGGATGCGTCTCCGACGTGCCTTTCACCTGGGTGACTTCCACCAACGGCTCATTGCGCATCCGTTGTTCGGCATAAGCGAGGGACAACGGTGACCCGTCTGTCTGCTTGTTATCGAACATCATGCCGTTGGAACCATTGGAGTTGTGGGGTATCGCGAGCGCTTCAATACCCTGCCCACGTTGCGCATCCATCCAGTCCCAGAGGTCTTCTGGGTTGGTTGACGTGAGCACACTGAAGGGCAACTCCGGCGCGGTGCCTCTAAAGAAAACGTTGCGATGCAGGTTTTCGCGCTCTGGACCACTCGCGGTGTATTCGTATCCAATGAACGTCGTGAACTTGCCCGGTCGATTGTGACGCTCCGCCGCGTCCATCACTTCCTTCCACGCATCACGCATGATGGTTTCATCATAGAAAACCTTGGCATCCGGGTTGTTGCCACGGAGGAATGGAATAATTTTTTGGAACAGCGCCAGGCGGTCCTGCGCTGTGGTCGCAGCCTGAAGTTCCTTGCCGAGGGGATGCTGACCGACTTTGGTCGCAGGATCGTCCATTGCACGAATGACACCCATGTAGAGGTCATGGTCAGTCACCGCCTGGAAATCGAGCGGCGCCTTCAGCTGCATGGAGAACCCCGACGGATGTGCCAGCGGTTGTCCTTTGGCGTATTCGTAAGCTGAATCCGGAGTCGACCGCGTACCGAAGATGTAGGCATCAAAGGAGAGACCCGTGTGCACGTGGAGGTCGCCAAACAGCGCCATCCGATTCGGGTCTGTCGCAATCGCTGGCGCGGTTGGCGGTGCGGTCGTTTCGGTACTGGGTGGAGGTGTTTCCGCCGCCCTGTCAGAACAACCGGCAATCAGCAGTAGGCCGGCCATCACACCCACTAAACTTAACCGTTGTCGCATCCCCAAATTAATCACCACGTCGAGCCTCACTTTTTCTTTCGTTCACCGTTAAATCGATCACGAGCACCTTTGGCATCCGTTGAAGCCGCGGACAACTGACTCTGATCAGCATCGGCATAACTCGCCGTGCAATTGAGCGCACCAGCCGTCGCGTTCACCGCCTCCTTGATCATGGCGACAGCAATGGGCGGCATCTCTGCGGCAGCGCGTACCATCTCGAATGCGCGTTCCGCGGCTTTGCCATCAGCAGCAACTTCTTCGATCAAACCCCAATCGAGGGCCTGAGTAGCAGACATCCGCTCACACAGGATACAAATCCGCTTTGCGCGAGCCGGCCCGACAAGATTCACAAGGCGCGGCAATGCGCCCCACTGCAGGTTCAGACCGATCTTGGCTTCGGGCACATACAGATAACAACTCTCGCCCATCACCCGCCAGTCGCACGCGAGCGGCAACGCCACCCCCGCACCCACTGCCAACTTTTCCATCGCAGCGATGGTGACCTGAGGCATCGTCTCCCACGCTTCACACAATCGTACCCCCTGATAGAACGACCGCCGTCGTTCTACGTCGGAAAGTGCGCCGCGTGTGGCCAGGTCCTCAAGATCCGCGCCAGCAGAGAAGTAGTTTTTGCTGCCCGTCAACACCACCGCGCGAATGTCGAGTTCCTCCTAAAAGTGGCGAGCAACATCCGTGAGCTCGAGTACCAACTTGCTGTCGAAGGCGTTGAGATTTCTCTTGCGGTCGAAGGTCACCAACGCTACCGGACCGTGGCGTTCGATGGTGACGTAGTCGTAGGTCATGAAAACTGCTCTCCTAAATAACTACTGCTAGATAATCACTGCGGTTTGAAACCGCTGATGCGTGTCAGGGTCTGGGGAATGAACTCGTTCACCGTCACCCGCTGAAACCCTGCTGCACGCAGGTAACCTTCACACTCACCCGATGTATGTGCCAGACCGGTTGAACCATTCACGGCTTCAGACAGTCCCCACAATGCAGGTGCAATCGGCCCTGCAGCATCCGAATCCAGACATTCACCAATCAGGTGGAACTCTCCTCCCGGTAACAAGGCATCAAACACACGCTGCACAACACCCGCGATGATGTCACGACCATATTGCGGGAGGTTGGAGGCCATGATGGCGACGTCGGCATCACGCGGCAGCGTATCTGCGGTGAAATCACAGGGTGTCGCCGAGACACGATCCGTCAGTCCGTGCTGTGCGATGAATTCTCGCGTGACCACCACCACACTCGGTAGATCGAGCACCACTGCTTTAAGTTCCGGAAACTTCTGCGCACCAACAATGCAATAACATCCAGAACCACCACCGAGGTCCATGATCTTGCGACGCGCTTCGAGGGACACCTGCCGATGGAACCGTCGCGCAGCACCCATGCCGATGGAGTACGTGGCTTCGTGGTAACTACGCGCGCGCTCCACCGTAAAAGTCTCGTCATACATCCCGAGCCGCCGAATCTCTGCATCCGTCTGACGGAGTCGCTCGGTGAGTTCACCCCAACCCTGCCAGCGGGGTTTGCCAAAGAGCATCCACGGGCCCGCATACGATGGTGATGACTTGACGAGGAAACGTTCGACATCAGCCGCGTTCGTGAATCGTTCACCTTGGCGCGTGAGCAACGTCATGGCGGTGAGCGCCACGAGCAGACGTTCCGCATTCAAGGTTGAAATAGCCCCATGAGCCGCGACATCGGCAATCGTATTGCGTCCATCAGACACGGCCGAAAACACATCCAGCTCCACGGCACTCATGAGTGCGGCGGACTCCCAAAATGCCTTGGCAAGGCCCTGCAATCGGACGGTATCCATTACTCTCCTCCCCTGCCGCCATGCTACCGCATCAACGCACTCGCAGCGCCTGTGTCAGAAGGCTCGATTCAGTGCACCCACTTGCCCAAAGGAGCCTGGAAATTTGAACCATCGCTCATTTCGAAAGACAGGCGTCCAAGGTCGCGCTGTTATCATGACCCTGCTAATCAATCGCCATCCCCCTCCTAACGGAGAGGGACCAGAAGGTATAAGGACACGACCATGGGCCACCGTTGCTGCTTCAACAATGCCGACGATCTTGAGCTGGTGCTCTCGCTCGGCCAGCAGCCCCTCTCCAACGCTTACATGCGCAAAGAACAGCTCGGCAAACCCGAGCCGTTTTATCCACTCGACCTTTATGTGTCTCGTTCCAGCATGTTGTGCCAGATCGAAGTGGTGGCGACTTCCGCTGAAATTTTCAGTGACTGCGCCTACTTTTCTTCGTTCTCGGATTCATGGCTCGACCACTGCGCCAAACACATCGACGGTCTGATTCGCCGGTTTAACCTGAACAAAGACAGCCTCGTCTACGAAATGGCGAGCAACGACGGGTACCTGCTCAAGAATTTCGTCAAACAAGGCATTCCTTGTCGCGGCATCGAACCTGCCGCCAACATCGCCAAGGTGGCCGTCGATGCGGGTGTGCCGACAGAAAACGTCTTCTGGACCGAAGCAACCGGTCGACGCATGGCGAAGGAATTCGGCAAAGCCGATGTGATCGTTGCCAATAACGTCTACGCCCACGTGCCAACGCTGAATGACTTCGTCGAGGGCTTTCATCAGGCGCTCAAGCCCAGTGGCATCTGCTCCATCGAAGTGGCACATCTCCTGAAGATGCTCGACGACATGCTCTTCGACACGATCTACCACGAGCACTTTTTCTATCACTCGCTGCTCGTAACACGAAACATCATGGCGGCTCACGGCATGCGTGTATTCGATGTGGAAGAGATCCCGACACACGGTGGCTCGATCCGCTTCTATGTGTGCCACGCAGATGATGCGTCACACCCAAATACAGCATACATCGAGCGGGTGCTGGCGAAAGAAAAAGCTGCAGGCCTGGATACGTTGAAGCCCTACCGTGAATTTGCGGCCCGGGTGGAGACCATCAAGACAGACCTCTTGAACTTCCTCAAGAAGAACAAGGCCGAAGGCAAGAAAGTAGTGGCTTATGGGGCGCCAGCCAAAGGCAACACACTGCTCAACTACTGTGGCATTACACCGGAACTCCTGGCCTACACCGTTGACCGGTCACCCCACAAACAGGGGCTCTATCTGCCGGGCAGCCATCTGCCGATCAAGAGTCCGGAAGAGCTGCTCGCAGATCGACCGGACTATGTGTTGATTCTGCCGTGGAACCTCAAAGACGAAATCGCTGCACAGCTTGAGCCGATCAAGGCCTGGGGCGGTCATTGTGTGGTGCCGATTCCGAAGCTTCAGGTGCTCTGACAAGCGCCTGAAACGACGACGAGACGCGCAGTTAACGCGCGTCGAAACTCGCCCAGCACTCCAATTCCAATCGCCCACCGAGGGCAAGACCTCACGAACCAAATGCGCTGCGCGCAGGTTTACGCCCGGGAAAATACTCGACGTAGATCTCATTGAACGCCGCCCAATCATTCATGTCGGCGAGCATGACCGTGCATTTGACCACATCGTTCATGGTGAGGCTGTTGGCTTCGACGATGGCTTTGATGTTCTCCATGGTCTGACGGCCTTGACCTTAGAGCCCCCCGGCGCGAGTTCCAGTTTGCCGGGAATGTTGCCGAGCTGACCGGAGAGGATCAGCAGGTCACCGGCACGCCTTGCATCACTGAACGGCAGACCCAACTTGCCTGAGCTGTCTTGTGCGTGAACCGCAGACACACACATCAACAGAAACACCAGCGACCATCGCTCCATCGTCTTACCCCCGAATTGGATTCGTGCCATCCCAGTCTTTCGCCGCATCAGCGATCTGCGCAAATCGCGCTGCCACACCCTCGTTGTACGTCACCACTTCAAGCATGCAGTTCATCAGCGGGCGAGTATCGTAATAGGCAAACGCCACGTTCCCGATGCGCCCGAGATTCGCAGCTGGGTAACCCAGTTTTTCGAAGTACGCGGTATCCGCGTCGATGTCGTGAGTCCACACGCACATATGGTGAAAGCCCTCCGATCCCTTGGGCACGCTGTCGTGATACGCGCAGTGATCAACAGTCGGCTGAATCAGTTCGATCTGCACATTACCGGCCTGCGCGAGTGCCACGATCATGCTGAGTTTTCCGGGCTTGCCGCGATAGGTCATCTCGCTGAATTGATTGGTGTATTCAGTGACGAAGAACGGTCCGACGCCCATTTCGTCTACCCACTTCATACACGCTTTCTGCACATCATTCACCACCCAGGCGTTCTGGAAAACGGTCCGGCTGGTGGGTAATCGATTCGTCATCCGTTATTCCCCTCGTGGCTGAATATGCAAAGGGATGATGCATCAACTCGGGTTCCCGAACATTCCAAGACCGTACACAGGACCATTCAAACTGGAGCCCATGTTTATGTATTTACATTAATCGGTATCCACCGTTAAATGCCTACCCGCGTGCTACACCTCCTCCTCCATTCATCCCCACGACAGGAAAACGCTCCATGAGCATCATCACGATGGCTTCCACCAAGGGTGGCGCAGGTAAAACCACCGTCGCTCAATTGATTCTGGGTGTGGTGAAAAAACGTGGGTTTTCAGTAGGCGTGATCGACTGCGATCCCAATCAGACGCTCGCCACCTGGCTCGCCTACATCAGCGATCTCAACGTGGAGTGCAGCCCGGCCCGAGACCACAGCCAGCTGGTCGCTGAAGTGAAACGATTAAATGCCCGCCATGACCTTGTCGTTATCGACACGGCGGGTGGACGGTCCCAGGAGATGATCTTTGCGATCCACTGTGCCGATCTCGTGCTGATTCCGGCACAGATGTCGAACTACGACGTGAACGAGGCCGTGAAGACCTTCAACATCGTGAAAGGCGCTGGAGGTATGACCGGCCGCGATATTCCCGCACGCATGGTCTACACCGGTTATGTACCGAAAACCCAGGTAGGTAAAGAAGTTCGCAGGAAGATCGACAAACACGGCATTCCCGCCTTGAAGACCCGACTGCATCAGCTTGTGGTCCATCGCGAACTCACCTTCAGCGGCAAGCTCCCATCCAACGGTACCGCGGCCGCGCAAGCCGAACTCCTAGCGCAGGAAATCTATGATCAAGGCTTCTTGCCGTGCATGCTGGAGTTACGCAAGGCCTCATGACGATCAAGACTCGCAACGCACCGCAGCCGGACAAACGTGCACGTGAGATTGTGATCGCGCAACCGGCGCCTGAGAAATCAACGCAGTTCACACTGACCATGCGGGAAAGCCTGCATCGCTCCCTTGCACTCATTGCGCTCGAAAATCACATGACCATGCGTGGCTTCATCATGCAGGCGTTACGTGATGCAGGCTTGCCGGTTGAGGCTGATGATCTGGTGGATCGGCGCAGGCGTTGAGCACACTCTAGCCTCAAGCCAATACGGATCGTGTCGCCTGCACTTCACGGTTGCGAGAATAAAACCCAAGGTTTATGGACCGCTGAACTTCGTCGAGCCACAACGCTGCGGGCGACTGATCGTGATCGTTACCCGCAAGTTCGTGTCGAATGATGGCCAGCATCAGGTCACCGACATAAGGCGCGTTCTTGAACTGGTTGCCACTGGTACCGATGGCCAGATAAAAACCCGCCAGGGGTGATTTGTCGTACAACGGAATCCAGTCGTCAGAGACGTCATAGACACCAACGGTGCCACGAGCACGACCTTCGACGGCCAGGCCTTCGAGACGTTGCGCTGCCCGCAGAACCTGTGTCGTCCAGTGGTTGGTCAAGTTCAGGTCAACGTCGTCCGGTTCCACGACCTGCGGCGGATCGCAGGCCGGATCTGTTGTTCCAATCAGGAGGTCGTCGCCATCAGACCGGGCATAGAACCCGCTGTCGAGATCAGCGAGAAAACCTACCCCGCCCTCACCGAGAGACACGGGCTTACGTACATACGCGACTTCGTGACGCTGCGGGCGTGTTTTGATTCGCAGGAAATCCTCGATACCTGCCATCCGGTTCAGCACCGAAGAATGTGGACCACTCGCATTCACGACGACCGGTGCATGAATCTCCGTACCCGACTCGAGAATTAGGCCTGCTGCGCGGCCATTCGCTGTGCGCTGATGGGTGACGCGCTGTTTGAACAAGAAACGTGCTCCACTTGAGACGGCCGCAAGTTGCAGGTTTCGCGCCGCGAGCTGTGGGTCATTCACATGGCCCGCCGCTGGAATGTGGATCGCACCCGCCAACGATCCTGCTACGGGGGTTCCAAACCGAGGATGGGTATACGCGACGGGTGGACCAAATCGTTCGACAGACAGTCCCGGGAAGCGTGCCAACAGTGATCGACAGTCGAGTTGTTCCCAACCAATTCCAACCGAGTCCATTGCTTTGAGGTTATCTGCGTAATCCCCCCACTCCCCTTCCATCACCAGAATCCAGCCCCCCAGTTCGTGGTAACTCGCATAACTCTCCTGCTGTGGACCACCGAGAAAGCTCCTCCAGTCGAGCCACCGAAATCGGGAAGCATGTGCCAGAGCACACGCCGTCGGATGGGAATAGAACGGTCGAACGATGGCGGAGGAATGACTGGTTGAGCCGAAACCTGCGGCGGGCAGTACGTCCACATTGAGAGTTGAAAAACCCGCTTGAGACATCGACCTCGCAATAGAGCAGCCCACGATGCCTGCACCAATGATCGCGACATCAGCCGTAAGAACAGTCATACAAAGCGCCAGAAAGGGGGGTGAGTGAACATGAAGAAAAAACCGGGACAAAAAAAGAGCCGGCGAACCGGCTCTTTATGCTCGTCGCAGGATCAGCTACGACGTGATCGTCACTGGATAGCCCTATTTCAGACCACACCAGCTCTGCGTTCTAACCCGGGGAACCGACGGACTTCTCCGCTTACGGTACGTCTTACGGTTCGTCTTGTGGTTCTGCCAGATCGGCTCGCTCAGGTTTGCTGACCCTCAATACGTGCATTTGATATCACTGATCACCTCCTTTGCCTGGCCTGTGGTGAGTTGGATTCTTCCCCTTTCGGCTGCCAGATGCAATGGCGCAGAATGGCAATCAACCTCGACTAGCCCGCACTATGCATGAATGACCGGCTGCGGGCGCCGATAGCAGTAAAAAGACTGGGCGTGCTCCTTCCGCGTGCTCGACGTGCTGTCAAGCACGCCTGCGCGCGCTCCAGTCCGCGCCACCCAGTCTTTTTACTGCTATCGGCGCCCTCGCTACGTTCCTTCATGAATAATGCGGGCTAGTGTCTTGATGATCCAACGCGGAGAAACCCATGACTGAATCGCCCCTCATATTGCCCGTGCTGGCCCTGGTGGGTTGGACCTTTGTCATGTGGATCTGGATGTACGCAACCCGCATCCCGGCGATTCAAAAAGCCAACCTCGACATGGATGAGCTCGCAAGGACGGGAGCGAAGTTGGAGCTACCTGCTGAAATCGCGCGAGTCGCCGACAACTACAACCACCTGCACGAACAACCCACGATCTTTTATGCGGTGGCACTCGCAGCTGCGGTGATGGGCCTGAACGATGACATCACCAACCTGCTCGCCTGGAGTTACGTTGGGGTTCGTGTCCTTCACTCGCTCGTGCAGGCGACACGCAACGTCATCATGGTCCGCTTCAGCATTTTTGCTGTGGGCAGCGTTGTGCTCTTCTTCCTGTTTGTCCGAACTCTGACGGCAGCGCTCTGAGGCGCCTGCGATCGGTCTGATTAGCGGCTCACGGCCACCGGTGGCCGGTTGTCCACAGAGTTCCACAACGCTTCATCGGGCACACCAATGACGCGCGCGTAGCTCACACCCGCCGGATAGTTGGTCATGTGCGGTCCGGCTGCATTCACTGAGGGTTGTTTCACATGGCCGCCTGAATCCTCGAAGCCTGCGGGTCGCTTATAACGAGCAAGTTCTTCCACGGTGATACCGGCAAGGGCAACAACCTCCGGATCAATCCAGGCTTCCTGATCAATGGGTTCTTTGGAGTACGAGAGCTCCAACGCAAGGTTCTCAGGGCCCGCAAAATACATGGACACACACATGCCATGGTCCATCGGTCCAAGCACCGGCACCCCTTTGCTGCGCAGTCGATCACGCATCGCCAATAGTTCCTCATGGTTCTTCACCTTGAGCGCGAGATGTTGCATCACCCCGCGTGCGACATTACGTGCCGGATTGCCTGCATGGGTCTGGCCGAACTGCACCGGAATGTCCTTGATATCGGGATGGCAGACGAAGGCGATGCTGCTCTCGTCGTTCAGCCGCAAAAAACCGTGCCAGGTGTTTTCCACACCATGCATCCAATACAGCGCCACCAGTTCCATGCCGAGCTTGTCGGTAAAGAACTCAATCTGCGATTTCATGTCCGCCGTGCTGATGGCGAGGTGGTGCAAACCCTCGACCTTGTTCATGAGCGCTCCAGAGCGATTGCCGGAAGTTGAACGCATTATGACTGGGACTTGGCGCCCACCGCGAGTGCATCGTAGCGGTACACTGCGGCCAATCGGTTACCTGCAGCCTTGCCTGCGGCCCGATCCCGTACCCATGCCTTGATTCCGCGCATATGAAAGATCTCCGCGTTACGGCGCGAACCGGTCTGGATGCCCGCCGTCCGTGTCTTGCGCAGTTCTTCATAACGCTGCAAGGCAGGCGCTACTTCTAACTTGACTGCCACCTTGACTGCCAGACATTGGGCGAGCACAGCGGCATCTTCAATGGCCATAGCCGCACCTTGTGCCATGAAAGGCAAGGTCGGATGACAGGCATCACCGAGCAATGTGATCCGTCCGCGTCCCCACGCGGGCATCGGTGTTCTGTCAAAGAGCGCCCACTTGAAGAGGTTTTCCCTGCGCGCGTGGTGAGTCAACGTTTGTACATGTTCATGCCAACCCAGAAACACAGCACGCAACTCTTCCGGATCACCAGGTTCAGTCCAGCTCTCCACTTCCCACCCGGACTGTTCACGAACAAAGACACAGTTCACGAGCTCGCCGCGCCTGACAAAATAATGCACGACGTGACCACCCGGTCCCCACCATGCGGTCGCAGCGGGGCGAATCATGCCAGCCGGCAATGCATTCGCCGGAATCAAGAACCGCCATGCGATGTTACCCGTGAACTGCGGTTGTGCAGGACCAAAGAGGGTGGCACGAACCACAGAGCGGATGCCATCGGCGCCGATCAAGACATCAGCCTCAAAGGATCCACAGGTGCTCTCTGCCTGTACGCATTCACGCGCCTCCTCGATCTTTTCGATGCGCGCAGAAGTCAGCAGTTCAACAAGAGGATGTGCATGTACCGCCGCTTCAAGAACCGCGATCAGATCCCCACGATGAATGTGAAAGTACGGAAAGCCATAGGTTTGCAGCGCATCGTCACCCAGAGGTGTGGCCGCAATAAGCCGGCCCGTACGCCAATGCCGCATCTCCGTCGCATCCGGCCGAAACGCAACCGCTGCGAGGGCCGACTCCAGACCCAGATCAAACAACACACGTGTTGCATTCGGTGACAGCTGAATGCCCGCACCCACTTCGCCAATCGCCGTCGCTTGTTCCAGTACGCGGACCCGGTGACCCCTTTTCGCGAGGCACAATGCTGCTGTAAGACCACCAATGCCTCCGCCCGCGATCAGTATGTTCATTCATCGGTCCCCAATTAACCCTAGCGGTCTACCTGAGCTTACCGCAGTGACAGCCCGGTTCGAGACTGCCAAACTCCCCCAAGAATCAAATAGCCATCCTCTTCTGGATCGTTGATGCAGACTGTGCGAACACCGGATGCCCGCTTTGAGGGCATCGCCGACTTTCCCTGGACGCCCCGGTATGTGGAGTTCGCCGATGGCGATGGCACGCAGCTGCGTATGGCGTATATCGATGCAGGACCCACGAACGGGGAACGCCTGCTCTGTCTGCACGGCCAACCCACGTGGTCTTACCTCTGGCGCCATATGATTCCGCTGCTTACCGCTGCAGGCTTTCGGGTCATCGCGCCGGACCTGATTGGTTTCGGTCGTTCTGACAAGCCAGCGCACCGGTCCGACTACACCTACCGTCGCCACGTCGAATGGATGGGTTCGTTTATCGAAACCCTGAACCTCTCTGAGCTGACACTGGTCTGTCAGGACTGGGGTGGACTCATTGGCCTTCGGGTCGTTGCGGAATTGCCCGAGCGGTTTGTTCGCATTGTGGTTTCCAACACGGGATTGCCCGATGCGAAGAACATTCCTGATGCCATGGCAAAGCCCATGCGCGATCTCTTCGAGCGAGTTCCTGCGCTTGCGCCTGAAGAGATGGGTAAGAAGCTCCGCGAGAATGAGTTCGGTGCGGGCTTCATGTACTGGATCAAGTACTGCAGTGAGTACCCCGCGTTCGTGATATCCGATGTCGTGAACTTAAGTTCCGGGGGCCGTCTCACCGAAGCAGAGAAGCTCGCCTACGATGCGCCGTTTCCCGATGAATCCTTCAAACAAGGCGCACGGCAGTTTCCATCACTCGTGCCGATCTTTCCCGATGGACCCGATATTGCTGACAATCGCCGCGCCTGGTCGTTTCTTGAATCCTGGAACAAACCGCTGTTAACGGCGTTCAGCGACAACGACCCGGTCACAGCCGGTGGCTGGAAACGATTTCAGGAAACCGTTCCTGGTGCGAAGGGTCAGGCTCACGTCACCCTGTCCGGCGCAGTACACTTCACACAGGAAGATGCACCGGAACTGTTCGCCAACAACATCATCAACTTTTGCAAAATCAACCCAACTCCGTGAAACGTTATTTGAGCTTCATCATTGCAGTGGCAATCTGGCTTGGATTTTTCTTTTGGTATACGGACCTCGGTGGTCCCCTCACGAAAGAAGAAATTGATCAATACCGCGCGAAGCTCATCCTCAATGGTGCTGACGACACACGTCTGGCAATGGTCACCCGCTTCATGGAAGCCGATACCGGAGATGACTTCGTCATGATCAACGGGCTCGACATGAAGGAAGTGCCGCCAGAGTTACCTGCAACCGGACCGGGCGCTCCTGCTGAGGATTTGCTCGATCACTACATGGCCTTCATGTTTCCTGAATTGCTGAAACGCGCCTGTCATCCCATCTTTGTTGGTGGAACCGTCTTCGGTCCGCTCGATAACGTCGGCGTGGAGAATCCACCGACGTGGGATCGTATGGCGCTCATGCGTTATCGCAGTCGAAGGACGATGATGGAGATTACGAGCAATCCCGCGTTTGGTGATCGCCACGACTACAAAATCGGTGCGCTCGAGATGACGCTCGCCTACCCCGTGGAACCATCCTTGAATCCATCTGACCCGAGGTTTCTGCTGGCGCTGATACTGGCGGTGTTTGCACTCGGCGCGCACCAGATCGTCACACGACCCAAGAAATGAAGCAGAAACGAAACACAAATGAAGCAGAAGTGAAACGGTTCGCTTGGGCTACAGCGATCCTCATCGCGATGCTCGGTGGCACGTAATTCGTCGCCGCCTATGTCTGGTCAAGACCCGTTGATACCACCGACCCCGCCATCTTCAGCAGCAATGGGGCACTCATCGACGACTGCGCCTTGCCGGTACTGGATGGCAACGGCAAAAAGGCCACCGACATTCCAAAAGCGTTTACGCCAGGCTGTGGCTGGGAGACCTGGCCAACACACATCCTCCACGAATGCAGAGAACCGCTCGCCCCCGGCGTGCAGGATCTGCATGGACTCTGGCAGAGCGTCACAGCCGGTGTCGACCATGTAGAACGCATCGAACAGTGTGGTAACCGTGCAATCGTCATCTCACGCGGCATCATTCATGATTTTATCGCTGACGGGACGCTCGCAAACGGGGCGCGGGACGTGCAACGGCCAAGTTGCATGAACATCTACGCCTCCATCAAATGGCGGGACGGTAACATGGAATTCAGTCCATTCGGTCTGCCCTACACCATCGTGACGCGCCATCTCGCCGGAGACCAACTGGTGTGGACTTATCCAGGATTGGGCGAGGTGCGCATGGAGAGAATCTGCAAAGTGCCTGCAGCGGGCTAGGAGTCTGCGCGGCAGAAGGCAGCGGAGCGAGACGAGGGTCAATTCGAGTACGATTTTTCGTTCGCTTGAGGAGCATAGTGGGGGCTATGTGACGAGAGCGAACGGAAAATCGGGCCGAAGTGGCACCGCCGCAGCCCGTTGATCTTCTGCCGCGCAG
>SYFY01000161.1 GCA_005799745.1 Gammaproteobacteria bacterium | reverse complement strand
TTCATCAAGGAAGAGCGTGCCGCCGTGGGCCTGTTCGAATCGACCGAGACGTCGTGCAACGGCACCGCTGAACGCGCCTTTTTCGTGGCCAAACAACTCGCTCTCGATCAACTCACTTGGAATTGCCGCCATGTTGAGCGCCACGAAGGGCGCTCGTGCTCGCGGGCTATGTTCGTGTAGCGCTTTGGCGACGAGCTCTTTGCCGGTACCGGATGCACCGTTGATTAGCACGCTGACATTCGATGCAGCGAGGCGGCCAATGGCACGAAACACATCCTGCATCGCCGGTGCCTGGCCAATGATCTCTGTTTGCTCGGATGCGGTTCGTTCAGCAGGCACTGTTCCGATCTGTGCTTTCGCTGAGGCATGAGCAACGGCGCGCGACAACACGGCGATGGCGTCGTCGACATCAAAGGGCTTAGCGAGGTATTCGAACGCGCCGTGTTGATAACTCTGCACGGCGCTGTCGAGGTCGGAGTGTGCTGTCATCACCACGACAGGCAGGCGTGGCGCTTGTGCATGCAGGCGTTTCACAAAGGTGAGGCCGTCCATTCCGGGCATACGAATGTCGGTCAGGACGACGGTGGGTTGTTCGCTCTCGAGCGCCTGGAGTGCTTCTTCCGCACTCGCGAAGAGCCTTGCGGGAATTCCGGCTTTTTCCAGGGCTTTTTCGAGCACCCAGCGGATCGATCGGTCGTCATCGACCACCCAAATGTGGGCGTTCATGGCGGCACCAGAATGGAAGTCGAATCTGCCTGCGGTTGAGCGACAGGCAGCGTCATCGTGAAGGTCGTATGCCCTGGCCGGCTTGTGCATTCGATCATTCCATGGTGGTCCGTGAGGATCGTCTGCGTTAATGCAAGTCCCAGGCCACTTCCTTCGGGCCTACCGCTGATCATCGGAAAGAAGATACGTTCCGCGAGTGCCGGATCGATTCCAGGGCCGTTGTCTTCAATGTCGATTCGCAGTGCACTGCGGTGGCGGTGGCGCCCGATCGTTGCCTGGCGTGCGATTCGTGTGCGCACGGTAATCGTGGCGAGTTCAGTCGCTTGCAATGCTTGGTAGGCGTTGCGCACCACATTGAGGCAGGCCTGGATTAGTTGGTCCCGATCTGCCATCAGATCGGGCAGGCTCGGGTCATAGTCGCGGACAAGTTTCACCTCCCCGCCGTATTCTGCGCCGGTCAACGTCAGAACGTGTTCCAGAGCTTCGTGGATATTGCAGCCTGCGAACCTCGGCGTGCTGCGTAGTCGCATCATGCGATCCACGAGATCTCTGAGCCTATCCACTTCAGCGAGTATGATGTCGGTGTATTCACGCAATCCTCGATTGTGCAATTCGCGCTCGAGCAGCTCTCTTTCAAGTAACTGGGCAGCACCGCGTATCCCGCCGAGCGGGTTCTTCACTTCATGCGCGAGTCCTCGAACCAACTGAATCGATGCCTGCTGTTGGGTCGCGAGCTGGTCATCTCGGGAAAAACGCATTTGGGTGTCGATGGGGTGGAGCTCGAGGAGAATCCCAGTCTGGTCGGAGAAAGGCAGTACGCTGACGTCTGCAAGAAAGGGAATTCGGTCTGGTCCGGACATCTCGAGCTTGCGGATCGTCAAGCCTTCAGTGCTCTGCAAGGCGCGTGCGAGTGTGGCCATCGACGCGTCATCGATACCCAAAATTTCCAGGGCGTGCTCACCAATGGTCTGTTCAACGCTACGACCTAACAAGCTTTCTGCTGCCGGATTCAAATAGCGGACGCGCATCGCTTCGTTCAGCAATACGAGACCCGTGCGCTGGTGGTCAACGATCTGTACCGCGGATGGGGGATCGACACTCAAGGGTAGTTAGTCCGGTGAATGGGCCGCCAAGATGGCAAATCCTGGTGTTTGCAAAAAACACACCAGCTGTGGACGATCTCTGGTCAGGAGACGTGCACCATAATAGTGCGTACGGTCAGGATCGGGTAGCGATGGGCTGCAAATACGGGAAGCTGAGCGTTTCGTTATTTTGGAACCTTCATCTTGGAGCCTTTGGGGGCGGCTTCTTTGGCTTCGGCCGCAGGTGGAAGCGCTGCATATGAAAGGTAGATGCGGCGGCGGACTGAAGAACTGCGCCTTCCGGATCAATGACCTCGACGACCAGGGTGTGGGTTCCTCGGTCGACGTTTGGCAGGAAAAAGTTCGGGCTGGTCGCTTCACCCACGCTGACGCCATCCATGAGGAGTCGCAGTCGATGCCCGCTCAAGAGAAAAGGTTCGACGGAAATTTGCACGTTGACGTTGCCGGTGTTGTCGCGAAGAGGTGCGTCCATGGCTGGAGAGACCACCATCAACGTGCGATAGGGAATGAACTCTTACTCTTCACCACATTCTTCGACAATCCAGGGAACGCGGTCTCCGGTTGAAGATTTATTTGGCCCGCCTGGTTGGTAGGTATTCACATCACGGACTTCGATAGCAGCTTTTTTGGCGGCTTCGCCGGTCGCGGGAGGGATGTCGGTGAAGACCACATTGCCGTCTTTGTCTTTGGTCTTGTAGACCTTGTCGGCAGAGAGTGCGGTGGGCGCCAACGTGAGAAGCGTCATCACCCAAAACGCGACTGTGGAGCGATACATCTGAACTCCAGCCGGGTAGCCGGCTCCTGGATTGGCGCTGATAATGGGCCTGATGGCGGAAAAAAAAGGCAAAAAAAGCCCCCGGTGCCGCGAGACCGCCGGGGGCTCGAATTCCAGACCACCCGCCAGATCGACGGGAGGGGAAGGAACTCAGCGGATCAGACGCTGTAATACATATCGAACTCGATCGGGTGCGGTGACATCCGCAGACGATCAACGTCCTGCCGCTTCAGCTCGATGTAGGAATCGATCAGTCCGTCCGTGAACACGCCACCTGCTGTGAGGAAGGCGCGATCTTTGTTCAGCTCATCGAGGGCTTCGTCCAATGCACCGCAAACCGTCGGAACATTCTTCAGTTCTTCCGGAGGCAGGTCGTAGAGGTCCTTGTCGAAGCTGTCACCGGGGTGAATCTTATTCTTGATGCCATCGATACCGGCCATGAGCATCGCCGCAAACGCGAAGTAGGGGTTCGCGGTGCTGTCCGGGAAACGTACTTCGATGCGGTAAGCGCGGGGGCTGCCGCCCTGAATGTACGGCACACGAATCGAGGCCGAACGGTT
>SYFY01000160.1 GCA_005799745.1 Gammaproteobacteria bacterium | reverse complement strand
CTGGCTGTTGATGACACAACCAAGGCCACGCGACCAGGCGGCGAGCACCATGCTGTTCACAACTGCGCCTACATCGAACTGCGCGATATCACCGTTTTGCAGTTCCTTGTCGTAAGTCATAACGACACATGCCGGCGCATCGAACTGCCGAAAACCACGCAACACCCAATCGTTGCGACGTTCCTTGTCTTCCCAGGCGATACCCATGGCGTCGTAGAGCTGCACCGCGATTTCCTTTTGCCGGTCTCGGTGTTTGCCTTGATAGGCTCCGTGGGCGCGTATTTCTCGAGAAGCAGGGACGCCGGCGAGGTTACGCTCGGTATTGCCTTTGCGGATGCGGTCGAGAGGTTCTCCAGTCACCACCCAGAAGTGCCAGGGTTGGGTGTTCATCGAGGAGGGCGAACGAATGGCCAAGGCGATGATTTCTTCCAGCACCTTGCGTGGCACCGGGTCGGGTTTATAGCCGCGGATGCTGCGGCGCTCGAGCAGGACGGTATCGAAATCCACGAGAGGGCTCCTTAGGGTCAGGCGGAAAAGGCTGACATCATCCGGATACAGCCGGGGATGGCAAATATTGTGCTGTTGGACCCAGGAGGAAGTTGAAAGGAAATGGTGAGATCAGCTGGCTGCGGAGTGGGTTACTCCAACACGCCGTGGGGTCTTCAGGTGTTTTAGTCGGCCGCTCTTTCGCTGGGCTGATTCGACGGATACCCTCGAACCCATCTACATCTCAAGTACTCCCAGGGAATTGACATGAAGCGCAACCGACTCGGCCGCAGCGGCGTTGTGGTCTCCGACATCTGCATGGGCACGATGACCTTCGGCACGATGGCCGATGAAAAGACCGCACACGCGATCCTCGATCGTTGTTTCGACGCGGGTATCGATTTCTACGATACGGCTGAAAACTACCCTGTACCTCCCGATCCGTCCTACGCCGGACGCACGGAAGAGTTCGTGGGACGATGGCTGAAAACCAAGAACCGCGATGCGGTGATCATTGCCACCAAGGTCTCGGGTCCAAGTCATGGCTGGCTCAAGGCAGCGACACGCGCAGGCATGACCGCGCTCGATCGCCACAACATCATCCGCGCGGTCGAGGCTAGCCTCACCAAGTTGCAGACGGACTACATTGATCTCTATCAAACCCATTGGCCGGATCACGGCACGCCCTATGAGCCGATGCTCGAAGCGTTGGATGATCTGGTTCAGTCGGGCAAGGTGCGCTTGCTCGGCTGTTCGAATGAAACTGCCTGGGGTCTGACCAAGAGCATTGGCGTGTCAGAGCGGTACGGTCTTGCACGTTACGAGACGATCCAGAACAACTTCTCCATGAATAACCGCCGTTTTGAGGATGAACTCGCGCAGGTGTGTCGTCAGGAGAAAGTCAGCCTGATCCCGTATTCGCCGCTCGGGGGTGGTGTGCTCTCCGGGAAATACCTCGATGGTCAGTGGCCTGCGGGCGCTCGATTCAGCGGTTATCAACAAGCCGGTCCACGTCAGGCAGCGATGGTGCGACGATTTGTTAACGAGAAGTCGCTGGCTTCAACAGCACGGTTCAAGACGATTGCCGAGGCAGCGGGCATGTCCCTCGTCACCATGGCGACAGCATGGAGCAAACAACATGACTTCGTGGCGTCGACCATCGTTGGGGTGACCAAGCTCGAGCAACTGCCTGAAATCCTCGCGGCAGCGGATGTGATCTTAAATGCAGACGTCATGAAGCAGATTGATCTGGTGACCAGGGACATCCTTTATCCGATGGGTTGAGCAAACAACGCTGCTCAGCGGAGCGTTTGAGCAGCGTATTTCCTCGGGCTCACCCGATATCCAGCCCATCGGCCGACCGTTTCGCGATTCAGAGTCGGACTCATATCCATCGTCTTGCCGGTGAGCGGAATCGTGCCGCCAAGCCCGGCGATGCCGGCTTCAAACGCACTTTTTTGGGGTGCCGCGAGTTCGTACACGGCCAGATGTTTGCGGTCGGTCACCCAGGGCCGATTGAGCATGTTCACTGCCGTTGGCCGATATCGGGTAGCTCCAACAAATGGCGTCACGGAGCAAACCTCCGGCAGATGGGTGTCGTCGTACCAATCGTTAAACTCCCGCTCAGCACTTGCAGACGTGGGGTCTGTGAGCACCACGAAGACGCCTTCGGGTACGGCGTCGAATCGACCATAGCGGCTGCGTGGTGCGGTGTAGTACAGCGCTCGCATCGTGACGTTGCTGATGGTGTCGGGTGGTGGTGCTCGCATGACGCCGTCGGCAATCCGACGCATGTGTTCCGCGGAAATTTTTTCGAGCGCCTCAACATTCGGTACTTCGAGTTCGTACAGCGATAGGTATTCCTGTTCTACGGTTCGATCGAGTCCGGGGAAGGCGCGGTACCGTGTCGCCCGCACATATCCCGGAATGGCCAGACAATCCGGCAGGTGTTCTTCTGTGTACCAGTGGTTATAGGCGTCTTCCTGCCCGTGCACCGGGTCTGTAAACACCACCAGCAGCGCTTTCATCGATGAGCTCCCTTGTCCGGCGTAATCCGGCTCTACCTTGCTCGCCAGCGCCGTCCCGCGCAATACTCATTCTTCCCTTTAAAACGATGCCAACCATGTCTGAGCCTGCCATCAAGATTGATCCGAAGACCGGACTCAAAGTCTTCAACACCCGCGCCGCCAAGGCGACGGAGCGTATACAGGGCAAGGGTTATTCCATCATCAGCGACAGCTCGCTGACGACACTCCCCGAGTTACCGCCGGGCGCGACCTTTAACGCCGCAGAGCAGGCCAAGTACCGCGAGTTCAAAGAAACACGTCGTGGTGCTGACGACTATATGGCGATGGAGGGTGAGTTTACCCGGTACCTCGCTGATGTGTATTCCGCCGAGCCGGTTCCGCGTGAATCGCTGCACGATGAGTGCGAGATTTTTATCGTCGGTGCGGGTTTTGCGGGGCTCCTGCTGTGGTACCGACTAAAGGCAGCCGGTTTCCAGGATGTACGCTTCTGCGAGAAGGGCGGAGACGTCGGTGGTACGTGGTATTGGAACCGTTATCCGGGCATCGCCTGTGATGTCGAGGCCTATAGCTATTTCCCGCTGCTCGAAGAAATGGGTTATGTCCCCTCGATGAAGTTCGCCTCGGGCTTCGAGATTCTCGAGTATTGCCAGGCGATGGCGACGAAGTTCGGTTTTTACGAAAAGTGCCTGTTTCATACGACCGTAGATACCACCCTTTGGGATGAAAAGACCGGTCGCTGGACGGTGAAAACGGATCGCGGTGATGTCATCAAGGCACGCTACGTGCTGCTCGCCAACGGCATCCTGACCACGCCAAAACTTGCGCGTATTCCGGGCATGGAGAAGTTCAAAGGCGAGTCGTTCCACACGTCGCGCTGGAACTATCACATCGACCTCACCGGCAAACGTGTCGGCATCATTGGAACAGGCGCGACAGCGGTGCAGGCCATTCCGGAACTCGCCAAAACGGTCGGTGAGCTCTATGTCTTCCAGCGCACGCCATCATCCGTGGATGTGCGTGATCAACGTGCCACGAAGGACGAAGAACGTGCGGCCTGGGCTAACGAGCCAGGTTGGGCGCGGGCGCGGCGAGCGCGCTTTGCGAAAATCTCTGCGGGCCGAACGGCGATACAGGCCAATGATGATTATCTGGCCGGTAAGGTCGCGGACTTCAAGGAACGCAAAACCTACGATCGCGAGCTGTCCATGGAAGAGCTGATGGAGAAACAGCTCGAAGCGAACTTCCGCATCATGGAGCAGATCCGCGCGCGCGTGGATACGATTATCAAGGATCCGAAAACCGCCGCCGCGTTGAAACCGTATTACCCCTACGGCTGCAAACGTCCGACCTTCCATGACGAATATCTGCCGACGTTTAACTTGCCCCATGTCCACTTGGTGGATACGGCAACAACGGGCGGCGTGCGTGAGATCAATGAGCGTGGTGTCGTGCACGAAGGGGTCGAATACCCGCTGGATGTGCTCATCTACGCCACCGGTTTTCAATGGATGGCGACCTCCACCTTCAACATGATCATTGGTGAGGGGGGCAAGACACTTCGAGAGAAATGGGTGGAGGATGGCACGAAGACCTTCCTCGGGTTACATACTCAGGAGTTCCCGAATCTCTTCATCGTTACCGGTCCGCAAGGCGGTGGTGGCAGCTTTAATTTTACCGATGCCATCGAAGCGCATTCAGAGTATGTCGCCTGGCTCCTGACCACGATGCGTGACACTGGTGTGAACAAGGTCGACATCCACAAAGAGGCCGAAGTGCGGTACGCCGACCATTGTGCCAAAGCGGACATCGCAACCGCACCGCTTCGCGATTGTTTGTCGTACTACAACGATCACGGCAAGGCGGAGCCAGGGAGCCTCGCGTATTACGGTGGCAACCGCTGGCACAAGTTCCGGCGAGATGCGCAGGAGTCGCTCGAGCCTTATCGGTTCTCAAAGATCTGAGCGTCAGCTCACAGACCGCAGCATACCTTCCTGCGCTGCGGTCGCCAGCAACACGCCGTCCGCCGACCAGATCTGCCGATGATTCATGGTGCGTCCATCCACCGCTGAAGGACCTTGTTGGTCATAGAACAGCCAGTTCGAACGGTCCGGTACACGATGGAACCAGAGGGCATGATCGAGACTGGTGATGCGATAACTCGTCATCACCGATCCGTGTCGCCGCATGCTGTTGAAGAGCAGGGTGCTGTCGGAGAGGTAGGCCAGCGCACGTTGCTGGATGCGTGGATCGTTATTTGCTGCCACTGAGCCACGTAGCCATAACTGGATCGGATTCTCACTTATCATACTTTCACGTGGGTTCCATCCATCGATCACTTCCACTTCAACGCTGGTGCCCACGGTGTAGGGGAAAGCAAACCGTTCACGTCCTAGTTGTTTGCGTAGATGCATCACCTCCTGCGCTTGAGGCACAACGGGCATCTGGGGCTGATGTTCACTCGCGGCTTCAACATCCTTAAACGACGCCATGAGTACAAACACGGTCTGACCTTTCTGTTCCACTCGCACGTATCGGTTCAAGTAGCTGCCACCATCGCGCAGTCGATCCACTGTAAAGTGAAGGGGTGCCTGCGGATCACCGGTTCGCATGAAGTACGCGTGCAACGAGTTGCAGAGGCGTGATTCCGGGACTGTTCCAAACGCGGCCGCCAAAGCCTGGCCAATGAAGTGTCCGCCGTAGACCCGGAGTGGTCCATAGTCGAACGACTCACCTACAAAGGTATCGGCCTTGCCGGTTACTGGTTCAACGTGAACGAGTTGATCGAGAATCTTCTGCTGCGTGGCGTCCGCCACAATTTTGAGATCATCCGGGGTCACTGAGTTTGTCCGCTATTGACGCCACGCACCGAGCCGGATGGATGCGGCGGTGACAAGTCCATAAACCACCATGCCTGCGGCGATGCATGCAAACACGTACTCAATCGATACCTGCCACAACTTGACACCGACCCACGCGGCGCCCACTGCGATGACAAATCGAAGCACGGCGGCGATCACCGGCCATTGCACCGTGCCTGCGCCCTGTGAGGCGAAGTACAAAGAGAGACCAAGCCCCTGGAAAAGAAAGGCAGGCCCTACGATCTGCAGGTAGGACTCGCCGGTCACCCAGGCCAGGGATTCTGGTATCGCAAACGGTGTCAGCCAGAGCACGGGGAAGAGGGCGAGCAAGAAACCCACCACACCCGTTGCAGCGGCTGCACAACCACCACCGACCCAGGCAATGTGTTCAGCACGATCCAGTCGTTTCGCACCCACATTGGTTCCCACCAGCGAGACCATGGCCGCGCCGAATCCAAAGACCAGGGGCACCAGCAGGAACTCCAAGCGTGCAACGATGCCATAACCTGCTAACGCTTCGAGTCCATAGGTGCCGATGAGCACGTTGATGCAGCTCACCGTGAGCACCACGAAGAGAGGTGACAACGACGCGATCAATCCCACCTGAAAGATGGCGCCAAAGTAACGGCCCTCAAGGCGGAAGGTGTCGAGGCGAAGGCGGGGCGAAGCAGGACGTTTCAACAGGTACGTTGCCAGGATCAACGTGTTCAGTGTCGAGATGATGATCACCGCAACTGCGGCGCCGGGTAGACCAAGGCCGCCGAATCCGAAACCCCCGAGGATCAGGAGTCCCGCGACAGGAACCTGCACGAAGGCGCTGACAATCATCAACATCGCTGGCAGTTGCATGTTGCCGCTGCCACGCACCGCAGCGTTCAAGAGTGCACTCATCCAGACGGGCACCAGGCCGGCGAACAGGATGGCGCCATAGGCGTGTGCAGAGTCGGTCACATCCGTGGGCGCGTTTGTCAGCGCCAGCAATGCGGGCGCAGTGAGCAGGTAAAGGAGCCAGAAAAGAACGCCAGCGCCGATCGCAATGACCAAAGCGTGCCAGATCAGGGAATCGGCCCGGTCATGGTCAGCAGCGCCCATGGCGCGAGCGATGGCGCTGGATACGCCCCCTCCCATGGCACCGTTCGCGAGCATCTGCATCAACATGAGGATCGGAAACATCAGTGCAATTCCGGCAAGCGGCACGACACCCAGCTGAGCGATGAACCAGGCTTCGGCCATACTCACACCGGCTTGCACCAGAAAGGCGATGGCATTGGGACTGGCCATCCGCAACAACAAACCTAGCGGCGGCGCGTTGAGAATGCGCTGCGTCATGAGCTGTTGCGGGGTCAGTGGTGGTGTTTTGAGTGCAATTACACCTATTGGCGGCGTGGTGGGTGTAGAGGGTGACGTATTCATGGTGATGATCTGTTGTATCTAGACCGCGAGACGTCGCAGGGTGCGTAGTGCCGCTTCGAGTTCCTTCCAGGCTTCAGCACCATAACGATCCAGCATCAACGCCTGGGCTTTCCGCCAATACCGTTCTGCCTGTCGAAGCTTGCGACGTCCTGCACGGGTAATTGCGACCAATCGAACCCTGGCGTCGCCGTCACTCACAGGTCGATCCACGAAACCTGCTTCTTCAAGCGGGCGAAGATGACGAGTGAGGGTGGTGCGTTCCATGTACAGACGGTGGGCGATGTCACCCATCGAGAGCGGACCCTCAGTATCGAGGGTGCCGAGGATCGGAAACTGAGCCCGTGTCAGTCCCGCCGGCCGCATCTCCTCGGTGTAGAGGCGGCTCACAGCACGGGCTGTCTTTTGCAAGTTGTTCGCCACGCAGTGGCGAAGCTCAAGCAGGTCTTCTTCAGCATTCATCGGCGGTTGGCCATCGGCGGTTGGCGATTTAGGTGTAATTGCACGCTATCAAGTCGGAGTTGCAGGCGTCAACCGTCTCTACCGAGCCAAGGTTGGTGCGGCCATGTGCCTATGCGAGACTCATCGTCGATCACTTCAGGGGGATTCCGTTATGTATCCGGGACGATTTGCGACAGAACACGCGGACCGGCCAGTTTTCATCATGACCGTTAGTGGTGAGTCCGTGACCTATTGTGACTATGAAGCGCGTATCAATCGTCTTGCCCACCTGTTGCGGGCGGAAGGTCTATGCCGCCTAGATCACTACTCCATCTTCATGGAGAACAACTGCCGTTATCTTGAAGCGTGCGGCGCAGGCGAACGGTCGGGTTTGTATTACACCTGTGTGAATTCTTTCCTCACGCCCGAAGAGCTAGCCTACATCCTTGGCAACAGCGAATCACAAGTGCTCATTACGTCGCTCGCCAAACTCGACGTGGCCGCCGAAGCGATTCGTCTGTCGCCCCGTGTGCGTCGCTGTTTGGTGGTGGATGGCGGAAACGATGCAAGACTGGTCGCGGCGGAGCGTGCCAACCCGTCATGCCGGTTCTCGGATTTCGTCGCAGCGACGCAAGCCTTTGCTGACACGCCCATCGCCGATGAATACCTCGGTGTCGGCATGCT
>SYFY01000016.1 GCA_005799745.1 Gammaproteobacteria bacterium | reverse complement strand
GGCTGCAATGTGCCGGCAGTGATGGCGACACGCGCGCTTGATCGCGAACCGGACCGCATTCTCACCACCATCATGGCGCCTTACATGTCGTGTGGTGCCCGGCTTACGGTGTATGCGCTCTTCGCGACGGCGTTTTTTCCACACAGCGGGCAGAACGTCGTCTTCGCGCTTTATCTCATCGGTGTGGCCGTGGCGATTCTTTCAGCGCTGATCGTGCGTCGCTACCTTATCGCCGTTCCACATGGCGTTTTTGTGCTGGAGTTACCGACTTACCACATGCCGACGTTGAAGGGTCTCTTCATTCAGACCTGGCAGCGCCTTAAGGGATTTGTGCTGCGAGCTGGAAAAGCGATCGTCGGCGTCGTGATCATCCTCAACGTTGTCAACTCCATCGGCACCGACGGCACCTTTGGTAACCAGAATACCGAGAAGTCCATGCTCTCGACCATCGGCAAGGCCATTACCCCGGTGTTTACGCCGATGGGTCTGGCCCCGGATAACTGGCCGGCGACGGTGGGCATCTTCACCGGCTTCTTCGCCAAAGAAGTGGTGGTAGGTACGCTCGATGCGCTTTATGCACCTCGCGAAACCGATGGCACGTATGACCTTGCCCAAGGTGTGAACTATGCATTTGCATCCGTCCCCGAGAATCTTTCTGGTCTTGGCGAGCTTCTGCTCGATCCCCTGGGTCTCGATCTCGGTGATACCAGCGACATCGAAGCCCAGGCTGAATCACAAGCCATTGAAATCGGCACCATCGGCGCCATGCAGGCCGGTTTTGCTGGTCAAATCGGCGCGTTCGCGTATCTGCTCTTCATCCTCCTCTATATGCCTTGTGTCGCCACCATCGGAGTCATCTTTAAAGAGATCGGCGCATTTTGGGCGGTGTTCAGCGCGACCTGGTCGCTAGTGGTGGCCTATTCGATGGCCGTCATCGTCTTTCAGTTGGGAGGTGGTGCAGAAAGTCTCAGCGCCGCCTTAACCGTCGTGGTGCCGGTTCTCTTACTCACCGTACTCGCCTTCGTGGGTCTCATTCACTGGGGACGTCGCCGACAGGCGCGCCTCATTTCTGTCGTTCAGCTGCACTGATCACGCCAAGATTCCGTCACATCCTGTGAACGGGTTCCCAATCGATCTGTAGATCGTGACTAGAATCCCATGATGCTCACGCACTGCTTCCGGAAAGCCTGAGCCGATCCAACAAGAAAGCCACGGACAGCTAGTCTTCAAGGATATGGACGTCTTCGCAAAAGTGGACGATTACTGGCGCTATCGCCCCGTACTCGGGGTGATCGGCGCACTTTTTATCGTCTTTCTCATCTGGGCTTCAGTCTCCGAGGTGGACCAGCACGTGGTTGCTAACGGCCGCGTTGTGCCGTCAGGCAATGCGCGTACGGTTCAGCACCTTGAAGGTGGCATTGTCGAAGAGATTCTCGTGAAAGAGGGTCAGACGGTTAAAGCCGGAGAAACCCTCTTCCTGGTCGCGAACACCATGGCGAAAAGTCGTCTGCAGGAAACGCGTCTTGAACAACAGGCGCTGACGGCGACACAAGTTCGACTCGAGGCGGAACTCACGGAAGCGAACAAAATCGTCTTCCCAGAAGCCTTGTCCACCGCGAACCCAGAATTGATCCGTTCTGAAATCGCGCTCATTCCGCCGGCAGTAGAGCCATGGATTCAGCCTGTGGAAGATCAAACTTCCACCCACAGCGAACTCGCTGAGACGACGGCTAAGCCAATAAACGTCGACTCCGGTCAGCCACTCGAAGAGTTTGAATCAGCCAGTTCGGTGCTGAACGACACGGCTTCGACGCCGGTGATTTCAACCGTTGAGCCGCCAACACTGGAGCAGAGCGAACCTGAGGTGTCCGTCAAAGAGGTGATTCCCGCCGACGAAGAAGCCTGCATACGCTCCCTCCTCGAAGCCGAACAGTCGAACGACGAAGCGACAGCGCAGACACTGCGTGAAGATGCTGCAGCGACCATGGATGCGGTCGAGCCCGTGACTATCGAAAGTGTTCCCGAAGAAGCTATCCCCGAGGAAATTATCCCCGAAGTAGCCATCGACAAAGCAGCCGCTTCCGAAGCGGTCCCGACACCGGAGGATTCAAATCCTGCTGATCTGAAGATGGCCGAAGATCTCGAAGTCGCCATGGCAGCACAACTCGCAGAAGCCACTGCACGCCACGACGACTCAGTCGAAGATGCCATCAACATGCATGTAGTCGCCAGGGATGTTATGCCGCCTGAGGCTGCAACCACCCAACTCGCGGAAGTCCCGCCATCACCTGCAAATTCCGGAGCCGAAACGGGTAACGCCGAAAGCACCTCGGACGTTGTCGACGGTGCAGAAGACGGTGCAGAAGAGGAAGACAACTCACCGACAAGCACGGAGCTTACACAGATCGAAGCGGAGCTCAATGAGACGCTGGTACTGGGGCCTATTGCCGTCGGCGACGACGTTCTGACCGTGAACAATCAAACCGACACCGATGAAGCGCGGGAAGATCTTTCCGAGCTGGTGCTTGCGAAGGACGTCGTGGCTGCTTCCGTGAATGCACTGGATGCCGCCAACATCGCCGATGAGGATCTGCCACCACCTATACCATTGGTCGATATTCTCGAACGTGCGCTTGCCAATAACCCCGAAGTGGGTATGGCATTGGCACGCGAGGAACAGGCGCGCTGGTCGGTGCGTGAAGCCGGTGCCTACCGGTCACCCACACTCGACCTCGTGATCGAAGCCGGACCGGAATACAACCGGCCTGCAACCAAGACTTCGGATATCGAGGACATCACACCGGGACGGAACATGAACATCCGTCTGACGAAACTGCTTTACGACGGCGGCACCTCCGTCTCCGAAGAACAGCGTCGACACCAGTTGCGTCGCTCCACGGAAATCGAAACACGCCGGGTCATCGAAGACATCGTCGTCAAGGCGATCAAGTCGTATATGGAAATCCTGCAAAACCAGCAGGCGGCGCGGGTTGCCGATGACTTCGTCGCAGAAATGAAACGTATGGTCGATCAGATCAACGTCATGAAAGACAGTGGCGCGGCCAGCAAGATTGAACTCGACTTCGCCAAATCCCGTTTGGCGTCTGCGATCGCACAAACCGGCACGACAGCAGCACAGCTCAACGACGCGGTTGCATCCCTGGAATTCCTCACCGGAGAATTACCGCCGTTCAGCGCAGTCACGCCGATGAAGGCTGGCGAGATCAACGTCGCGCCACTGACGAGCTATTCGGGCAAGGCACGCAACAACAACTCCGAAGTCCTGCTGAACGCATCCAACAAATCTGCTCTGGGGATGAAGCTGCGTGGCCAGATGGCACAGTACAAACCCATCCTGACCTTCAACATGAAGTCCGAGGCGTTGGCTGATGAGGGCGGCAACCTCGATGACCGCTACACCACCGAAGCGAAACTCAAGATCGAGTACTTCCTCATTGATGGCGGCGTCCGCAAGGCGCGCATTCAGAAAACCAAGGCACAACTCGTGGAGCTAGACTGGGATCATGAGCGCATGGTTAAGGATGTCGACCGTCGTGTCAAACAATCCTACAACCAGATCACCACCAATCGACTCACGCTCTCGGCCACGGAAGACGAGATCGCCGCCAACGAAGAACTGCGACGGCTGAACCGCAAAAATCTTGAGATCGGTGACATCAGCATTCTGGAGCTGATCGAAGTGGAAGAGCGACTTTACAACTCACGCGCAAATCGCGATCGAATCGCTGCAGAAATGCTGCGCAACTACTACGAGCTGTTGATTGGTTCTGGCGACCTGCCGCAGGTGTTGTCAGAAGATTACATGGCGAGCCGCATCGAACCTCTGGAACAATAGACATCAAGCGAGGCTGTTGAACAGCCAGCGCTTAACGCCCCTGACTATCTTCCACCAGCTCCCGATAGCGTCGCATATGCCGACGCGTGGTCATCTCATCTCCTGAAAGTTCGGCAATTCTCGCCAGATTATAGTGCGCGTCCGGAATGGCCTGCGCTTTGCGGTAATACTCCGCGGCTTTAGGCAGTTCATCGAGCTCATCGAAGATGGTGCCGAGATTGTAGTTCGCGAGCTGATGTTCGGGAGCCAGACGTAGCGCCAGTTCATAGTGACGTTTGGCGTTACGCAAGTTGCCGCTGAGCTGATGCAATCGACCCGCATTGACGTGTGCATCAACGTTGGCGGGGTCGGCCTCAATCGCACGGCGATAAGCTTCAGGTGCACGAGCCACATCACTTTCTTCGAAGTCGAGCCCGAGGTTGTACCACGCATCACTCGATATCTCGCCTTGAGCATGCGTAACGACGACCCCGCCGCCCAACAGCGTTGACACTTCAACGGATGGACGTGGTGCGGCAAACGGCAAGTGCACCTGTCCGGTTTCGGCGTTCCAGAAGTGATTTTCAGAACAGACGAGAACTTCTTCGCCATCACGAATCAACCGCATCGCCGAGAGTGGTCGCTCCTCTGGCGTCTGATCGCGCAAACGGCGCAAAACGCGCAATGCGCGACGTGGCGTAATCTCTGAGTCGAGTAACCCCTTGGCGGTTCGTAAAAGCACCACGTCGCGGAAAGAAAAAAGATACTCGCCTTTATCACCGCGCTCAGGTTGAACGAGATCGGAGCGAACGTAGTGGCGCACTTGATGGGGCTTGAGGCCAATGAGCGCAGAAACTTCCTGGGTGGTGTAGCCGCTCATCGAGGTGGTGGTCTTCCGCTCCGAGAATTGTCGTGATGAGCGCTGCACTTGATGTCGGTAGGTTGCAGCGCCGGCGGCATCATACGAAATTTGCTCTCAAAGTCGAAGAATCAAACACATTGGGTAAAAAAACAGAATTGGCATAACTGCAGACAGCAACGCACGCACACCGGTATTCTTCCGGTCAAACGACCATCCGGAACGGACCGGAGGACAGGATTGCCCGTGGATGTGAAACGGATGAACACAGCATCGGGCACCCCGGGAGAGGTAGCACCGCGCCTGTCAAAGCAGATTCTTTGCTATGGCAGAATTCTGCTTGTAGTCAGTATCTGCTTCGGTGTGTTTCTGGTGTTCAACACGCACCGCGAATGGCAGGGCCATGCAGGCAACTTCGCCCGTTACATTGCTCGCGCGATAGCGCTGGATATCAAGGATGCGCTGCTCGTGCAGGATGCAGCCAGGCTCGGAGACAAACTCGGCGCGATCGGGCACAACAACATGGTGTCGCTGGCCTGTTTGTATGATCAAGCCGGTCTGGTCGCTTCCTACACAAAGGCTGAGCCCGCCCACTCTGCTATCGCCTGTCCGACGACGCAGAACGTCGCAGTCCCGCGTCATGTCCATGCGCTGGAAACCGTGTATGCGGAACAGTCATCTAAAGCCATTGGTTACGTCACCGTGCATATCAGCAACCAGATGGTCGAATCGCAAACGCTTCGCGGGAGCGTGCCAATTCTAGTCGCACTTCTCGTTGCACTTTCTCTGGTATTTGCCGGGACGCACTGGAGCAATCGTCGAGCGACGCGCAGCCTGACCACGTTGACCGACTATGCGCGCACCACCAACGGCAACACCGCAGACTTCCCACACATTGCCCACGCTCCGGAGGAAATCGTCGAACTTGCGGAGGCGTTCCGACGGCTCGTCAACCACTTGGTCGCTGCACGCGAAGAAGTCACCCGGGAGGTTGAGACACGGCGCCTCGCGCAGGGAGAGGAATAAAGTTCCCGTGAACTCTTGCGCACCGTTGTCAACAACGTGCCTTATGTTGTCATCGTGCGCCGTAGCGATGGGTCAATGCTGTTTACCAATCAGGCTGCGGCGGCTCTGTATGGTTCGACCGTTGAGGAGATGCTTCAGACGGCGTTTCTGGAGGCGCGAAGTTCAACCGATGGGCTGTTGGTACAAACTGGCGACTTCACTCGACCGCAAGAAGTGGACTTCGTCGACGCGGAAGGTGCGACCCATCGACTCGTCGTCAGCCGTAATCTGATCGGTGACACCGATTTCGATTTGACCCTGGCACTCGACATCACCGAAGTGCACCGGTTGCAAATGCAGCTGCACTTCGCCCAGCGGCTCGAAACCGTCGGCACGCTTGCCGGTGGCATCGCCCACGACTTCAACACCCTGCTCACGCCGATTCTTGGCTATAGCACGCTCCTGGAAGCAATGGATATGCCCGACGAGGTGCGGACCCGGCTAGGGCATATCACCAACGCCGCCCTCAAAGCACGCAATGTCGTTCACCAGATCCTCACCTTCAGTCGCCAGCGATTGCCGTCGCGCCGTCAGGTGTCGATGCCTGCATTGATCCACGATGTGGTCAGCCTCATGCGCGCCACCATCCCCGCTCATGTCCTGTTCCATGTCGCTATCCGCGATCAAACGATGATCGATGCAGACCCGGGGCAGCTCGAACAGGTGCTGGTCAACCTCATCAACAATGCCGCACAGGCCATCGGTAACAGACCCGGAGACATTCACATCGATACCTGGGTGGAAACCAATGAAGCTGGACTCATCCAAGCCGCGGTCCGTGTTGCCGACAGCGGGCAAGGCATGAGCGGCGAGGTAATGAGCCACATCTTCGAGACGTTCTTCACTACCAAGGGCGTGGGTGAGGGCAGCGGCCTCGGTCTCGCGGTCGTCCACGGCATCATCCAGAATCACGACGGCCATATCGAAGTGGAATCCTCCCCCGGCAAGGGCACCACGTTCACCCTCTTGTTGCCGGCTGCATCAGCGCTACCTCTGGCTGCGATCGTCGAGACCGATTCCACGCCCGCTTGATACACTTCCGCCCCTTCAGATGAGAGCGATCAATGAAAAATATGAAACTCGGTTTGCAGCTCGGTTATTGGAGTGCGAACCCTCCGCCGAACTTCGTCGGGCTCGCACAGGAAGCTGAGCGCCTGGGTTACGACTCCGTCTGGACGGCTGAAGCCTATGGATCGGATGCACTGACGCCGCTCGCGTGGATCGGTGCGCAGACTTCAAAAATCCGCCTCGGCACCGGTGTGTGTCAGCTCTCCGCGCGTGCACCGACTGCGATGGCCATGGCAGCGATGACGCTGGATCACCTCACACAAGGTCGTGTGATTCTTGGCCTCGGCGTGTCGGGGCCACAGGTGGTCGAGGGCTGGTACGGTGCACCCTTCTCCAAGCCGCTGGCACGGACGCGTGAATACATCGATATTATTCGACAAGTGCTGAAGCGCGAACATCCGGTCGCCAACAATGGCGAGCATTATCCCCTGCCTTACACCGCCGAAGGTTCGTGGGGTCTTGGCAAGCCACTCAAGTCGATCCTCCATCCGTATCGCGAGAACCTGCCGATTTTCCTCGGCGCCGAAGGTCCGAAGAACGTCGCGATGACCGCAGAAATCGCCGATGGCTGGCTGCCGTTGTACTACTCGCCCTTCCGTCAGGGTGTGTACAAGCCTTCATTGTCAAACGCCAAACCCGACTTTGAGATTTGCCAAGGTGTGGTGGTGAACATCACCGATGATCGCGAGCGTGGCCTGCAACCCGTGAAGAACATGCTGGCGCTGTACATCGGTGGCATGGGTGCAAAAGACCGCAACTTCCACAAAGAACTCATTTCCCGGATGGGCTTTGAGGCCGAAGCGCAGAAGATTCAAGACCTCTTCCTCGCCGGAAAAAAACCGGAAGCCGTGGCCGCAGTGCCCGACAAGCTTGCCGACGAGATCGCGCTGATTGGTCCGAAGGACTACATCCGTGATCGGCTGCAGGCATGGCGCGAAACACCAGTGACGTCGTTGATGGTGTCAGCACGCAACCCTGTGGAGCTGCAGACGCTTGCGGAACTCGTACTCGGAGCCTGACGCGCAGTGCGCGAGCGGCTCCTTTCAAAGGTCTGCTCGCGATCTGCCTATCTTCGTAGTTTTTTCAACTCTGCTCGTAGAAAGTTGTACTGCTCCTTCGAAACCTGCCTGAAAGAATCGATCTGACAGGGTACGCCAGGGATGTGTGATGCGCGGTCGATCGTGTTGATGGTATCGAGCCGGCACAGGCGTCCTGAATTGCTGTGTATCGCCAGCACATCGTCATAGTCCAGGCTTCTGCATGGTGCGATGAGCTTGACGATGTAGATGCGACTGTTGGATTGCCTAAAGGCCACATGCTGACGATCCAGAATCTTTGAATCACGAATCCGCTTCATGTCGATGCAACGGGTGACCTCGCCGTAGTCTTCTTCCTGCAAGGTTTCCGCAAGGATTTGATCGACGGTCAGCTCCTGTTTCGACGCTTCAGCGGTTGACGGTATGGCAGCCTCTTTCCCAGGCTCACTTGTAGCTTCTGCTGCTTGTGCAAACGAGCAGATCACCGTGAGTAGCAGCGAACCTACATTCTGCAACCATCGATCCGAAATCATGGCGTGGCTCCTTCATTTGAATCTTTATCGACGGTAATTGGTTCGGCCTTTTCAGGCGGTGATGATCTACACGCTTTACGAAGTTGCCGGAATTGCTCGCGCAACATCTCGGCTTGCTGCAGCTCAACTCGTTCGAAACGTCCGAGGCGACAGCGGGGCGGAAAATCCTCTCTGAAGTCGATGCCACGCTCCCGGGCCAACATCGTATCGTGCTGACAAAGTCTGGAGCCATATTGCTCAAACTCCAGGAGACTCCCGGGTCGCAGCCCCGTACATTTCATGGCCAGTCGATTGAGCCAGGCCTCACGCCGAGTGACAAACAAGACATGACCCGAATCGAGCACGTCGACCCGGCGTACATTGCGTGTGGAAATACAGTGGTCGGTTTCAGCGTAAGCCTCGGCCGGTAATACGTCAGCGAGGATGGCAAGGACTTCAGGTGACGTCTGCGTTGGTGGTTTCGTGTCTTCTGCCACGGCGCGAGTGACCAACAACAGCAGGAGTGCCTCTACAAGCACCACGGCGTTTCGCATGTTGATCTCCGCTTCAGACAACCTATCCGCATGGTGCGCCGCTTGGGTTGCCCTGCCAAGCCTTTGGCTTTTAACGGCCTTTGGCTTCTAACCGCCCGGACGTGCTGGATCGACAGTCCGTCGATCGCATCTTATGCTCCAAACGCTGCTCCAAACGAATACTGATCAGAGAGGGGAACCCACATGCACGTCGGCACCGCTGTCATTTTCCAAAACCCAGACAAACACCTGACGGACCAGCAGGTTTATGCCCGTGACGTGGCTCTCGCCAAACTCGCAGAGCCGCTCGGTTTTGAATCCGTGTGGAGTGTTGAACACCACTTCACCGACTACACCATGTGCCCAGATCCGTTGCAGTTCTTGACCTACATGGCCGGCTGCACCACCCACGTCAAACTCGGCACCATGGTCGTGGTGTTGCCATGGCACGATCCATTGCGTGTAGCCGAGTCTGTATCGATGCTCGACAACCTGTCCGGTGGTCGGCTGATTCTCGGCTTGGGTCGTGGTGCGGGTCGTGTTGAATTCGACGGGTTTCGTCAGGACATGGCCGATTCCAGGCCGCGTTTTGTGGAATCCGCCGAATGTGTGCTGACGGGGCTCGAAAGGGGTTACCTCGAGTACCAGGGTCAATACGTACAACAGCCTCGGGTAGATATCCGGCCAACACCGAGTTTGAGTTTCCGGGGTCGCACCTATGCGGCGGCCGTCTCTCCTGAGTCCGTTTCCATCATGGCGAAGCTCGGTATCGGGCTGCTCGTCATTCCGCAGAAGCCGTGGGACTCCGTGGAGAAGGAGATCGAGGACTACCGCAAGATGTATCGCGACATCAATCGTGAAGATCCGCCCGCACCGATCCTTGCCGGTTGGACCTTCTGCGACAAAGACATCGGTCGTGCGCGCGAATACGCGGAGCGGTACATCGGTGGTTACTGGAATACGGTGCTCGATCACTACCGCTTCCACGAGGATCACCTCAAAGGCCAGAAGGGATATGAGTACTACGGCAACTTCGCTAACAGTATTCAAAAACAGGGTGTCGACAGTGCTGTAGAGTTCTTCCTGAACCTGCAGGTCTGGGGTGATCCAGCTCGCTGTCGCGAGGTCATCGTCGAGAACTGTCGACGCGTTGGTGCTGAGGCGTTTGTCGGCGTATTCAGCTACGCCGGTATGCCCGCGGCAGATGCCGAAGGCAGTATGAGACTCTTCGCCGACACGGTACTGCCGTCCCTCAAGGCCATGCCGATTCGCGGCAAGATGGCCTGGGCAGCTTGAAGAGCCACCCTGGAACCGCCCCTACATGAGGGCGGCTTCAACTTCCGGCAGTAACTGCTCACACCGTGCATCGACCCGCAGCGTAACGAGGTCGTCTGCCCGAGTCTTGCCGTCGTTGATCACGACCATCGGAATACCACGGGCGTGCGCGTGTCGACAAAACCGAAAACTTGAAAACACCATCAACGACGTGCCAACGATGACAACCCCATCACTGGCATCAACCCACTCATACGCCGCATCCACCACGGGTCTTGGCACACTGTCGCCGTAGAATACGACATCTGGTTTCAAGACCCCCTCGCACAAATCACAAGCGGGCACACGTACTTCACGAAGTTGCTCCGCGTCGAGCAGCAGGTCTGCATCACCGTCAGGCGCTGGTGAAAATTCCGCCGTTCCAAGCCATGGGTTCAACGCTGCCAAGCGCTCCTGCAGACCGACACGCGTACAGTAAGTGCCGCAATCGAGACAAACCACTCGGTCCAGCCGGCCATGCAAATCAATGACGTTCATCTGACCCGCACCTTGGTGCAATCGATCCACGTTCTGCGTGATGATGCCGAGCGTACGTGATTGAAGAGGTACACTCGCGAGCGCGTGATGCGCGACATTCGGTTGCGCACGAATGAACGAACGCCAGCCGTGAAAGCTGCGCGCCCAGTAACGCTGTCGAGTTTCAGCGGAACGCACAAAAGCATCATGTTGGATGGGTGCTGCCCGCTTCCATTCACCGTTGCGATCACGGTAGTCGCCGATGCCTGAAGGCGTGCTGATACCGGCGCCAGTGATGATCACCAGTCTTTTGCGTGACGAGATGAATTCGACGAGCGCTTCAACCAAGACGGTCGACACACCGGATCGCAGCGCCTGCAAGCCGAGGCATACGTGCATCACCGGTCGGCGTGCCGCTACCACCATTTACCGTTAGCGCAACCGAGAGCCGGCGCGAAGGGTCACAAAAAGCACCCGAGCCACCATAGCCGTAGTGGCCAAATCCACTGGGCGCCTTTGCACCCAGCGCAAACACCCGGTGATAGCCGAGCCGCCACCGCATGGGTATGAAGAGCACGTTATCACGGGTGCGATTGCGGATTTCGCCCATGGTTTGTACACGTGCCGATGAGAGCAGCTGTACGCCATCAATAGACCCACCTTCGGCAATCATCGCGTACATCCGTGCCAGCGACCGCGCCGTAAACTGGCCGTTGGCCGCTGGAATACAGGCGCGAACCACTTCTTCGGAGTTGAAATCGAAGGGTGTATAAAAGGGGAACAGCGCCGCTCGAAACTCGGTTAGATCGACGCCTACAAAAAGTAGCCCACGTCGAACCGCATCGGCGAGGTCCGATTGCCAACCGTCTTTCACCGTGGGTCGTCGCAACACACCATTGAGTAGATGTGCACGCCGCGCCAGCGCCTCTTCCGGCAATCCGACATAGAGACCATCAAGGCCGAGTGGATCAGCCAGTTCCCTCTTGAGTATCACCGCGAGGCGTTCACCCATGATCTTTTCGATCAGCCCACCCACCAGCCATCCATACGTAATGGCGTGATAACCGTGCTGTTCGCCGGGTGAATGAACCGGTTTTGCAGCCGACAACGTTTGAACCATGAAATCCCAATCCAGCATCTGCTGCGGATGCGAAACCATTTCGTTCAATCGATAGAGGCCTGCCTCATGAGTCATCAGATGACGAACGGTGATCCCATCCTTTCCAGCCGCCGCGAATTCTGGCCAGTGACGATAGACGGGATCGTCGTAATGGACTCGACCCTGGTCGGCTAGAACATGCAGAAGCGTCGACACCACACCCTTAGTTGTCGAAAAACTCGGGCTGGTGGTGTCTTCTAACCAGGGGTGCCCCTCTGAATCTTTAGTACCGCCCCACAGATCGACGACCTTTACGCCGCGGTGATAAACACTCGCCGCGCCGCCGCCGGGACGTGACCGCAGAATCGTCGCAAACGTGGATGCGACCTCTGCGAAATCAGGATGGACATGACCTTGCAACATGGTGAGGATGCTAGCAGCTTGCGTGCAAGGGCGGGCAAGTAGAGCCACCGAAAATCACTCAACCGGGGTGAGCTGCCATGAAACTTCTGTTCTCATTCGCGTTGGTATTGTTGTCCACCTTCGCAGTCGCCGAACCACTCGATCTGCCGAAGTCGAGCTCCGAAGATGTGGGCATGTCGTGTGAACGTCTCGCACGCATCGCACCCATCATGCAGGGCTACATCGACAAAAAGCTCGTGCCCGGTGTGATCACTGCTGTCGTTCGCAAAGGCAAACTCGTGCACTTCACCCAACAAAGGGGCGATGGATGCAGAGGCTGGCACGCCCATGCGCGAGGATGCGATGTTCCGCATTGCCAGCATGACCAAGCCCATCAACTCGGTCGCACTCATGATGTTGTGGGAAGAAGGTCGCTTTCAGCTGAGCGACCCGGTGAGCAAGTTCCTCCCGGAGTTCGCCTCGCCTATGGTCTCCAGCACACGCGACGCGAGTGGCAAAACTGGCGAGCTTGTACCCGTGGAACACCCCATCACGATTCGCGACATGCTCACCCACACAGCTGGCCTCGCTAACAGCTACATCGGCAACACCGCGTTTTATCAGGAGACCATGCAGCCAAAGGACGATGAAAAGCTCGACAGTTACATCCGTCGTCTGGCCGCTCTGCCTCTCAACTATCAGCCTGGCACAGCGTGGGAATACTCCGGCGCAACCGACGTCGTTGGCCGGCTTGTTGAAGTCATCAGCGGTCAATCGCTGGACGTCTTCCTCCGTGAATGCATCTTCAATCCGCTGATGATGCCGGACACGCACTTCTATTTGAACGATGCCGATGCGCCGCGCCTCACGGCGCAATACAAACCCGGTGATGATCTTAAGATTGTGCTCGATGATCCGGGTGGAGCGAAAAGCCGCTGGATTACTGGTCCAAAAACACTGTTTCGAGGTGCAGGTGGATTGGCTTCTACAACCCGCGACTATCTGCGCTTCCAGCTGATGATGTTGAACGGCGGCGAACTCGATAGCGTACGGTTGCTCGCCCCTTCAACCGTTCGTTTGATGGCCGACAATCACACGGGCGATCTCAAGCTGTGGCTGGCCGGTCCTGGCACTGGATTTGGTGTGGTGCTTGATCGTGGCGCTGCCGCAACACCGCTCTCCGAAGGTTCCTACTACTAGAGAGGCGCGTTCTGCACCTTGTCATGGATCGACCCGGAAGAAGAGCTCATCGGCATCATCATGACGCAGGTGCGACCGTACACGCACATCAATATTCGCCAGGATTTCCAGGTCCTCGTGCATCAAGCCATAGTCGACTAACCCATGGCTGTTAACACGCAGAACTGGTTCACCGAACACATGGCGCAGTGGGCTCCGGATCCGGTGAAGCCCTCGTCAGACGAATGCGTTCTCGGCTCGAAGCGCGCACGCTCGTCGATGAAGAACGCGCTCGGTGGTGGCACGCCCTGACGAAGTTCTGGCCCGCTTACAAGGACCATCAGGCACAAACCACTCGGGAGATCCCTGTGGTTCAGCTACGCATTCTCACCGCTGAGCTGACACGTTAACGTCTTTCGATACGAAGATCTTTCGGAGTGTTCCGCGAGAGCAGGATGTGCGCGAGCAGCGAGACGACGAGCGCCGGAAAAAGCTCATGCAACACTGCACCCCAACCACTGAGTAGCCACAACAACAGCACGATCATGCCGAGGGTCATGGATACCATGACCGCAAACCACGAGCCACGTTGCCACCAGAGCCCGAGTAACACTGCAGGGAAAAAACAGACCGCGTAAATACTGCCTGAAAACAGCGTCATCGCCACGATGCCCCCTGGTGGGTTGAGCGCAAGCGCAGCAGAAACCACCGCGAAACCAACCACGGCGAACTGAGTGAACCGCACCGCCGGCAGCTTCGGCCACACCACCTGCACGATGTCACGCTGCAACACACTGGCGGCGACGAGAAGCACACTGTCGATAGAGGACATGGCTGCGGAGATCAGCGCGACCACCAGAAAATCAGCAACAGGCCCAGGAAAGACATCAGGGTCGTTAATGAGAGTCGGCACAATACGGTCTGTATCGGTGACGCCCTCCAGCAGAAAGTGCGCATAAACTCCCACCGGAAAAAGACAAAACTGAATGATGAGGAGTCCAATCACGGCCACCCAGATGCCTACCTTGATCTGCGACGCATCACTCAGGCCATAGAAACGCGAGAGCTGCCGTGGATCAACCAACAGCTTCAGCGCGCCAGAGAGACTCATACCCACGATCACGGCAATCGGTACGAGCGCGCCGAACTCGAAGAGCGGCGCAGTTTCCGGGCTTTCGCGTAGTTCAGGTAACCGCGTGACGCCACCTGCAGCGTCGGTGACAAAATAGAAAATCAGCGCAGCACCAATCACCATGAAGATGCCTTGAATGACATCCGTGCGAACGACAGAAACAAAGCCACCAACGGCGGTGTAGATCACCACGATGAACAACGTCATGCCGACCGACAAGGTATAGGAGATATCAAGGAATTCCTGGAAGACGTTGCCTGCACCTTTGAAGATCGCGACGAGATAGAGCACGGATGACAATGTAATCACGATGCCCGAAGCAACACGCAGATACTCTCTCCCTTCCGGATGCGGAAAACGTAAGGCGAGAAAGTCTGGTAACGTCAATGCATCGTGCGTGCTGACAAAGCGATAAAGGCGCGGTGCAACGTACTTCCAGCTGATCCAGGTGAAGATGACGATCAGCACGGCGAGGGTGAGCCACGGCAAACCCCACGCATAACTCATACCCGCATGCCCGACGTATGAGTTGGTACTGGCGAACGTCGCATAGTAGCTGAAACCGATGGCGATCCCGCCCATGGCTCGGCCTCCGACGAAGTAGCCCCGCACATCGTTGCTCTGCGTCTTGCCAACAACCGCGTTGTTCAACATGAGCGCCGTATAGCCCACGAACAGCAATATCAGAAACCAGTGTTCAAACAACCAGTCCACGACCTCTCCCCACCCCGCTCTTGCCGCCTTGCCGCTGGGCCTCTTCGAACGGTTGAGGCCGACGCAATTTCGGTACACCATACCTGCATGCGACACATCCTCCCAATACTTGGCGTCGTGGTCCTGATCCTCGGCCTCATTCTCGCGTTCAAAGGGCGTAAATCGCCTGACCTCGAGACGAGCTCATCCGCTAGCGGCCTTTTGATCGTGGTAGTTACACTCGGTGCTTGTGTAGCCATCGCAGCATTCTGGTTTTTTTTAACCTGGGCTGAATTTGCGTCGTGACCCTTGAGGTCCGAAGTGAACCGAATGGATTCGGTGCATCTGTCGAGGGGTTCAGGGCGAACGACCCAAGCGCTGAACTGACCGCTGAGCTCCGCCGCCTTTGGCTCAAGCACCAAGTTCTCACTTTTCCCGACCAGTCACTCACGCCCGTTCAACTGAAGTGCTTCTCCAGGCAATTTGGTGAATTCGGTGAAGACCCGTTTATAGCGCCCCTCGCCGCTCACCCCCACGTCGTCGAAGTCCGCCGCGAACCTTCAGAAAAAGTCCTGCCTTTTGGTGGCTCATGGCATTCCGACTGGTCGTTTCAGGAGACCCCACCCAGCGCGACCTTGCTTCACGCCGCTGAGGTCCCACCCGTCGGTGGCGATACCTTGTTCGCCGATGGTTATCGCGCCTATGAGGCATTGCCATCAAATCTGCAATCAGAGCTCGAACAACTTTCGGCCATCCATTCCGCGCGTCGGCCTTACACGCTGCAGGGTTTTCTCGCCGGTGGTGGTCTTGAACGCAGTATGCGGATTACACCGTCTGACCAAGCACTGAACACACAAAACCACCCCATCGTGCGGACGCATCCGGAGACCGGCCGCAAAGCCCTTTGGATCAATCGTGTCTACACCATCAGTATCCGTGGTCTTGATAAACCCCAAGGGGAACGGCTGTTGCAAACGCTCATCGATCACGCCCTACAGGATCGGTTTGTCTACAAGCACCGCTGGCGAAAAGACATGCTCTGTATGTGGGACAACCGGTGTACGCAACATTGTGCGATGGGTGGTTATGACGGCTACCGACGTGTCATGCATCGAACCGTAATTGCCGGTGATCGACCGGTTTAAACAACTATCATGCGGAAAACGAATTGAGATGAACGAACCCCTGAGTGGCATCCGTGTCGTCGAAATGACCATCGCAGTTCAAGGCCCAGCTGCAGGGCTTTACCTGCGTGACATGGGCGCAGAAGTGATCAAGGTTGAACCCCCCGTGGGTGACCCCAATCGTTATGGTCGCAACGTCGACAACCCCACGCCGGCCGGCACAATGGGGCCACAATTTGTCGCCGTGAATCGAGGCAAACGCTCCGTATGCCTCGACATGTCCACTGAGCTTGGCAAACAAGCCGTATACGCACTGCTTGCGACTGCAGATGTGTTTCTATCCAACTATCGTGAAGACGCACTGGTGCGCATGGGCCTCGGTTGGGAGGCACTACATGCACGATACCCACGTCTCATCCACGCAACCGTAAACGGATTTGGCCCAAAGGGACCAGATGCGGGCAAAGCGATGCTGGACGGCGCTGCCGTGGCACGCGGCGGTCTCCTTTCAATGACCGGCAGTCCGGATGGCCCACCGAACGTACCCGGTGCCATCATCGGCGACACCGCAGGTGCTATGCAGCTTGCACTCGGCACGTTAACCGCATTGTTAGCGCGTGAACGCTCGGGGATTGCGCAGCGAGTTCAAGTCAGTGCGCTCGGTACGCAGCTGTGGCTGCAACAATGGGAACTGACCCATACCGCCATGACCGGCGCATACCTGCACCGATCCGGTCCACACCACCCCAACATTCGAGGGCCCTACGGCGTTTATCGTACGAGGTGTGGGGGCGCGATCTTGATTGCACAGACGATGACCCAGGAAGCGTGGGACGCGATCTGCATCTTCGGCGACATCGCTGAATATGCCTTCGATGTGCGTTTCAACACACCGGGCAAACGCCTCGGTGAGGGCATGACTCAGGAAACTTCTGACGAGATTCGAGTGGCATTGGAACGCGCATTCACAACACACACTGCGGCGGAGTGGGACGACTTCCTGCGCACCCAACCCGAAGCCATCTGGGAGCGTGTGCGTTCATGGCCTGAAGTGCTCGAGGACCCGCAGAGTCTGGCAAACGCCTACATCACGCAGGTTGAGGTGCCTGGCGTTGGTCCTGTTCGGACCGTGGGCACTCTTGTGACCCTGAGTGAAACGCCGGGAAGTGTTAAAGGCGGGCCGCCACTGCTTGGCGAAGCCAACGCCGAGCTGCTGGGCCACGCGGGATTTACCTCGGCGCAGATCGAAGAGATCACCCAACGCGCGACGTCAGTGCGAGAAGCGGCCTTTGCCGCGATACAGGCGGCCAGCGAATTGACTAACGACTGAATGAAGGTCTTTCAGCAGCAGTGGAAAGTAGAATTGATGGTTTGAAGAGCGGGATCAAAAGGCCATGACAAATTGAAGTTCCACTCCAATTTGTCACCTGTTCAAACAGTGTGACGTCGTGGGTCTTCTATTCCGGCAACATCTCCCCCGACCCGCCAAACTCCTTCGGCATGTTCCTGAACTTGGGCAGATCATCCTTCACGGAGAGCGTTTTTTCGCCGTAAAACACATGCAGGGTGCCCTGATGTTTGAAGGACGGCACCGTATTCAGATAGACATCAAACAGGCCCATGGCCGGATGATCGGTAAAGATGTGGCCACCACAGGTCTTGCAGAACTTACGCTGGCTACCTGGGGTTTTCGCAAACGTGCCGATATTCTCAGCGCCTTGGGTCATTTTTACGCTGGTCGGCGCCCACAGGCTGAACGCATTGATCGGCGCACCAGCCCAATGAGCGCAGTCGGTGCAGTGACAGTAGCCCATCACGTTAGGCGCGCCGCTGACCTCGAATTGAACAGCACCGCAGAAACAGCTACCGGCATGTGCCTGTCCAGGCATCCCCTCTCTCCTCTTGTTGGAAAAATTTGGCTGGAAAAATCTGGTTGGAATAATCTTGTCGGAAAAAATGCCGTTATTGACCTGAGGTTGCGAAAAAAACCAGCAGCGTCATGTCTTCTTCAATCTCGAAAAAGGAATGGCTTTCCGTTGCGCCGACGTACAGCAGCGCGCCTGGACCCACCGTTCGCTCGCTGCCCCTAAGCTGCATTTTGGCCTTGCCTGAGAGGACGAAATAGATCTCGTCCTCATCGTGCGGCGACTGCATGTCTTTTGCACCCGCAGCGAGCTTGTAGAGCCCACACGACAGCGCCGGAACCTTGAGAAACTCACGGTACTGCACCGGCTTGTCAGCGAGGGTCGACATCAACTCTGGCAGGTCGAAGACTTTCCAGGACTCATTACTCATCACTGATCCTCTTCGGTCCAATGTTGACCATCTTGTCAGTTCCCAAAATCCCAGCTTTCGCCCGCGTGATAACGACGCAGCACTAACTTGGCGATAAGAATCTTGTGCACCTCATCCGGCCCGTCAGCCAGTCGCAACGTTCGTGCACCCTGGTACATCCCGGCAAGTGGCAAATCACCACTCACACCCGCCGCGCCCCAAACCTGGATCGCACGGTCAACCACCCGATGATAGGCCGCGGGCACAAACACCTTGATGGAGCTGATGTCGACGCGTGGATCTGCGCCCGCTTCCATCTTCTCCGCGCAGTGAATGGTCATGAGCCGTGCGGATTGAATGTCCATGTAGCTGTCGGCGATAAAGCCTTGCATGAACTGTTTGTCTTCGAGCTTCTCACCCCCGTGCACCGTGCGGGTCATGAGGCGTTCGATCATCAGGTCAAATGCACGCCACATGGAGCCGATGGAATTCATGCAGTGATAGACACGACCTGCACCGAGTCGATCCTGCGCCGCCTGGTGACCGGTGCCAGTTCTACCCAGCTGGTTTTCCTTAGGTACACGCACGTTGTCGTAAATGATCTCGCAATGCGAAGACGCTCTGCCCCACACAGGAACACCACGCACGATCTTCAAACCAGGCGCGCCCTTGGGAACGATGATCTGCGTCATCTTCTCGTTCTTGCCACTTGGGTCTTTCGGATCCGCAGTGCGGCACATCACCACATAGAAGTCGGCCGCATGACCATTGGAGGTGAACCACTTATGACCGTTGATCACCCACTCGTCCCCATCGAGCACAGCGCGCGTCGAGAGTGCTGTCGGGTCTGAACCGGGATTGTGCGGTTCGGTCATGGAGAACGCTGACTGCATGCGACCTTCGGTGAGGGGCTTCAACCATTTCTCGTGTTGTTCGGGAGTCCCATATTTCACGAGAATTTTCTGGTTGCCAGAGTTCGGCGCAACCACACCAAAGAGGGACGCAGCGCCGGGGCTGTAGGACAACACTTCATTCATATAGGCGTGTTGCATGAAAGAGAGACCCATGCCGCCAAACTCCTGCGGTAAATGAGGGGCCCAGAGTTTCGCTGTCTTCACTCGATTCTGAATCTGGCGGCGCAGCTCCTTGGCTTCTTCGATCACTTCTTTCGGCGTGGTGGACGAGCCATCGGACATCCAGCCCCAGAGCTTGCCTTCGTTCGGCAGAATTTCTTTGTTGATGATCTCCGCTGTCGCGAGCCGGATTTCATTGACCTCATCGTCCAGCGTCGGGATGGGTTTGACGTTCATTTTTACGTTAACAGCCATGGTTGGTTCTCCCCCTGTGGATCACTCATGTGTGATTCGATGCTAATTCAACGAGCGAGCTGCCAACAGTATTGCCCACTCAAGCGGACTGATTCAGTTTCTCGTGATGCGCAACGATGACCTCGCTACCGAGTGTCGAGCCATCGTTCTTACCGAGGGTCAATGCCGGCCAGCGCCCATCCGCAAAAACGAACATCACTGTGCAACCCTCTGGCCCGGCAACCAAAGGCCCATAACCCCGATTTGCAAGCCCTACGCGAATATCCCCCGCCTTGTGCCAGGTCGCTCCGACTTTCTGCGTCCCTTCGATCAGGATCTCAGTGTAATCGCAGTCATGCGTATGCGCTTCGACATAGGTATTCGGCGGGAAATAGACCTTGAACACCGTGGGTGACTGACTTTGTGTGGGATCACCCACCTTGAAGTGTTGCGTGAGCACTCCCGTCGGCAACGTCGTGACATCCAATTCACACCAGGAAAATGCGGTATGACCTTTGCGCTTGAGTTCGGCGGCAAGCTGGGTGTCAGTTTTTTGCATGGGTGGGCTCTCGATTGCAAAATCTCTAGCGCGGTTATAACCAAAGCGCCCGCTGGCTGCACCCGGATCACAAATCCGGTCATTTCCATCGGGCAGTGACGGCTATAATGCCCCACTCAAACAACGTTCAAAGTGAAGTGACGGGATATGCACGAACTCAGCTACCCCTGGCCCAGCCATGTGCAACGAGGCGTAACACGCGAAGTTGCGCCCGGTGTACGTTGGGTCACCATGCCCATGGGTGGCTCGCTCACACATATCAACCTCTACCTGCTCGAAGATTTCGACGGCTGGTATGTAGTCGATACGGGTCTGAACAATCAGGAGACACTGGACCTCTGGCACGACGTCTTTCGCGCCGAACTCGGTAGCAAGCGGATCAAAGGGGTGATCTGCACCCACATGCACCCGGACCACATCGGTCTTGCCAAGGCGATCACTGATGAATATCAGTGTCCGCTCTACATGACCCGCGCGGAGTATTACCAGGCGCGAGCCTTTGGTGGCAGTGGCGGCGGTCACCATCACTCGGCATGGCTCGGTAAGCAGTTCTATATGCGTGCTGGGATGGAGCTGAACTATCTCGAGCAACTAGCGCAAATGTGGAGCAAGCGCTCCAATGACGGCATGAGCATGGGAGAAATGCCGTCGGGTTATCAGCGCCTCGAACACAGCGACATCCTCAGTATCGGCGGACGCGATTGGCGTATCGTCGTGGGCGAAGGTCATTCACCGGAGCATGCCTGTCTGTATTGCCCGGAACTCAAAGTGATGTTGTCCGGTGACCAAATCCTTCCCGTCATCACCAGCAACGTCAGCGTGCATCCCACGGAGCCCGAAGCCAATCCACTTAAGGTGTGGATGGAGTCCCATGACAAGTTCCTGAAAACACCCGACGACACGTTGATCCTGCCGGCGCACAACCTGCCCTTTCATGGCGTACGCGCACGACTACGCCAACTGATCGATCATCACGATGACCGAATGCTCGCCATCGAAGAGGCATGTGTGGAACCACAAATCGCCAAGGATCTCTTGCCAGTGTTGTTCTCACGGCAGCTCGATCCGCGGCAGACAATGATGGCGCTCGGTGAAGCCATTGCGCACCTGCACCTCTTGATGTTCCGCAGTCGCATTGAACGGACGTTGCATGACGACGGGCGATATCGCTTCCGATCTATCGACCCGTCACTTGGACGTCGCACGCATCCACACGCTGGGCCGAGCGAAGTTCCAGAAGTGGTGTAAACCACTTCATTGATGGAAGCCAAGAGAAAGATCGCCGAAGTCACGTTCCATTTGCTGCGCTGGGCAGATGATCATCTGCCCGCAGGTGTTCGATCGTTCGTCGGCTTGTTGTTCACCATAGGCGGCATCGTTGGTTTTCTGCCGATTCTCGGTTTTTGGATGTTACCGCTCGGGCTTGCCATCATCGCGCTGGATATTCCCCCGATGCGCAGGCGCATCCACCTGTGGATGATTCGCCTGCATGCGACAGCCTATCCCGGCCGCGAGCCCTATCAGCCGACGTCCAGCCAATAACCCCCTTCGCTGCGGTGTTTCACATGTCCTGCAGTGGGAGTGGCGAAGTGCGTGCCGATGATCAGCACACCTGAATCCACATAACGCGACAGCAGATCCTGGCGTGTTTCTTGTCCCTGACCTTTGTCGTAGTCCGCGCTGCTACACCAATCGAGACGGCTCATCTGGCAAGGATGGTGGATACAGTCACCCGTAATGAGCGCCTCATTTCCCTCTGAAGTGATATGCACACTCACATGACCGGGTGTGTGGCCGGGTGTTGACTCCAGACGTACCTCCGGGCAAATGACCGCATCTTCAGCAATGAGATCTACCAGTCCTGCTTCAACCACCGGTCGCACCGAGTCCGCAATCACAGGACCGTAACCCGATTCCCCTTCATTGGCATTCCAGTACGTCCACTCTTTTTCGGCCAGCAGATATCGGGCGTTAGGGAAGGTCGGCACCCAGCGCCCATCCACCAGCATCGTGTTCCAACCCACATGATCGACGTGCAAGTGAGTACACATCACCGTATCGATGGCTTCGCGCGCATAGCCTGCCGCTTCAAGGTCTTTGAGGAACGACGTCTGTAGATGGCTCCATGCGGGAATGTTGCGTTCTTTGTCGTTACCGATGCACGTATCCACAATGATCCGTCGTGTCGGCGTTTCGATCACGAGCGCGTGTACGCTCATACGGAGATTGCCGGCTTCGTCCATAAAATGGGGATACATCCAGGGGAGTGTTTTGCACGCATCGCGTGTCGCGTCGGGCAAAATGAACTTGCTGCCGCCTACCGCTTCCAGTTCAACAATTCGAGTGATACGGACCTTGCCGATCTGCCAGGCGTTCATGCTTCTCCCCTTTCGTGACACTTAAGCTTCGGGCAGCATACGGAAGCACAAAGCCACCTGGCAATCGCGCACACCTCATTGGTGCAGCAGTAGATCCTAAGCGCTGCGTCAGTGGCCTCGCTCTAGGGGGAAATCGTGGGAATCGTTGATACCGTAAAGACCCTCATGCATTTGCCGCTGCTGCTGAAGCTCAAGCGGGAAATGGTGCCACGCTCCGTGGATGAACGGTTTTGTCTGGGAGCGCAGGTCGCAAAAAACGCTGCGGCTTGGCCAGACGGCGTCGCCTACTCCTGTGATGGTCGAACGATCACCTGGGACGGCTTCAATAAACTCGCCAATCGTTATGCACACTCTTTCCTGGCTCGTGGTTGTCAGATGGGTGACACCGTCAGTGTGATGATGGAAAACCGCATCGAGTTCCTCGGGGTGATTTTTGGTCTCAACAAGATCGGCGTTACTGCCGCACTGCTCAACACGAATCTCACGGGCAAACCACTGACCCATTGCATCTCAACGACAAGCTCACGCGCCTGTGTCGTGGGCGAAGAGTGTAGTGCAGCGATCGCGGGGATCATGGGTGAGTTGAATTTGCGCACGGGCAAAGACTTCCTCTACGTCGCAGAGAACAACAACAACCCTTGCCCCGACTGGGCAGATGATCTGGATGCCGATGCGCAGGATCGTCCGTGGACCGATCCTGAAGAAACAGCAGCCGTCGAACTTGGACATACCGCGCTCTATATCTTCACGTCTGGCACAACCGGAATACCCAAAGCCGCGATCATGTCGAACAAGCGGTATCTCGGAACCGCGTCGTTATCGGCCCTCGGTGGCATGCGTCTCGAACCACAACATCGTGTCTACAACTGTCTGCCGCTCTATCACGCCACTGGGCTCGTGGTGGGTGTTGGCGGCGCCTTGGTCTCGGGCGCCTCAACCCTCATTCGCCGCAAGTTTTCCGCCAGCAATTTCCTGAGCGAAGCGCGTCGAGAAGGCACCACGCATTTTGTCTACATC
>SYFY01000159.1 GCA_005799745.1 Gammaproteobacteria bacterium | reverse complement strand
GTCGGCGCTCGCGTCCAATGGTGATGCGGCGATGGCGATGTTGGTGACGCATGTTTCGGCGGCAGCGGGCGCTATGACCTGGATGACCGCGGAATGGCTACGTTATGGCAAGCCCAGTGCACTGGGTGCCGTGACCGGTATGGTTGCAGGCCTCGGCACGATCACGCCGGCTTCGGGTTTTGTTGGTCCCGCAGGTGCGTTGGTGATCGGCATTCTGGCTGGAGGTGTGTGTTTCCTCGCTACCAACTTTGTTAAGCGGTCACTGAAGATCGATGATTCGCTCGATGTGTTTCCGGTGCATGGGGTGGGTGGCGTCCTCGGTACACTGCTCACGGCGGTGTTCGCGAGCAGTGCACTCGGAGTGTTTTCAGGTCAGGAGACGATCAACATCGGTGGGCAGCTTGGCGTACAAACCATCGGCATCGTCGTGACCATCGCCTACACCGCTGCAGTCACGTGGGTGTGTCTAAAAGTCAGTAACGCGCTTGTTGGGAACCGTGTCGGCGAAGACGAAGAAGTGGAAGGTCTTGACCTCGTTCTGCACAACGAGCGGGGGTATGACATCTGACCTGAACGCAAGAATCGAAGGAAGAGTTTGGACCTGGAGAGATCCGGGTCCATTGGCTCAGTTCCGCGATTCACAATACTCAATCTCTGGTGTTCAATGCCTGACGGACTATCCAGGCAGAAGACCATTGAGCGCAGGCATTACCGACAGCAAAACCAGACACGAGCTGCCGGATCCCACGGAGCTCGTTGAAGGCGAATTCGCGAAAAGCAAAACGACTCGCACGCGAATTCTTGAAGCCGCCATCGGGTGTCTTGCTGAAACCGGTTATTCCGCCACCAGTACCAACTCTGTAGCCACAGCTGCCGGGATCACGCGAGCCGCTTTGTTATATCACTTCCCTTCACGCGGCGCTTTGATCGAAGCCGTTATTCAGTACGTGACTCGCCGCCGCGTTGAAATGCAGGAGGAATACGCAAGGGAACTTCCCCGGGATGAGCAGTACCCCGTGCGAGCCATCGACCGTCTTTGGGAGCAGGTGAATTCGCGAGAATTCTGGGCCTTTACCGAGCTCTCGGTGGCAGCTCGCACCAGCAAGAACCTCGCCAGGATGTTTAAGCCGGCGATGGAGGCGTTTGATCGATCACGCCGCGAAATGGCGCTCAAACTGGCCCAGCCGCACATCATCAATGAACCCGGCTTTGATCTTCGCTGGGACATTTCCCGATTTTTGATGGAAGGGTTGGCCCAACAAGATGGGATCACTTTCAACCGTGAACAGCGCGTGCGTGAGCTTTTTGGATTTCTGAAGTTGTTGTACACCGACAAGCGGCTCGACGCCGTGTTTGCGCATGTCGTTCAGGGCGGACAGAAAGACGCTTAACGACGCGGCTTGGTCGCCGCCGGATCTTTCTTACAGGTCTGTATAAGCCTGGAGTCGCTGTGTAAAGTACCCGGGTAGCAGGCGTTCCATTGCAACAACTGATCGCTGCAACTCAATCGGGGGGATTTCATGGCACAGGTGGATTTAACCGGCAAAGTGGCGGTCATCACGGGTGGTACACGCGGCATCGGTTACGCGCTTGCTGAGGCGTTTCTCAAGAGTGGCGCGAGTGTGGTTATCAATGGCCGCAGTGCGGAAAAAGGGCGGGCTGCACTTGCTGAACTCGGCAATCCGTTACGCACGCTCTTTGTCGCGGGTGATGTCACTCGCCGTGAGGACGTGGAAGCGGCGGTGAATGGCGCGCTTGCCAAGTTCGGCCGCGTGGACATTCTTGTTAACAACGCTGGCGGCTCTTCAGGATTTGCACCGGTCGCTGAAATGAGCATTGAGGCCTGGGATCAGGCGGCCAGCTGGATTCTCAACTCCGCTTTTTGGGCCACGCGGCTTGCACTGCGTGATATGGAAAAACGGGGCTCCGGCCGGATCATCAACATCTCTTCCGTTGAAGGTAAACAGGCCAACAAGTCCAACTGCTGTCACTACATCACGTTTAAACACGCCTTGAATGGATTCACCAAGGCGGTGGCGTTCGAGTATGGCGCGAAAGGCATTACGTCCAATGCCATAAGCCCCGGTGCGGTGGAGACCGATCTGATGAAGATCACTGGTCGTCAGGCCGCGGAGTCACAAGGTCTAACCTATGAGCAGTTTCTCGGCAACTACGCTGCGGAGGCGTCTACCAAGCGAATCAACACGGTGGAAGAAGTCGCCGGTTTGGCGTTGTTGCTCGTATCTGACCTCGGCATCGGCATCAATGGTGCAATTCTGCCGGTTGATGGTGGTACGGCACTCTAAGGAATCTCTGATTAATATCTCTTTCCGCCATAACTTCGTTGATCGTCGCTCCAAAAAATCGCGGAGCCGCTGCATTTCCGCGATTTTTCTACGCTGCTCTCGCCCTAAAGAGGTATGGGTTCTGACGAAAATATCCAATTAATCAGAGTTTCTCTAATCGTGACTGCACCACATCCCGAACTGAGAGCGATCTGCCAAAGGCTTTTAGCCAATGTGAAGCGAGGGCTTCCTGATCAGACGGGTGACGTCCTCCGGGTGCCTGCGCGAGCGTACAGCGACCCAGCTCAGTGGCAACGGGAAATAGAACACATCTACCTCAAGGTTCCGCTCCTGGTTGCGCTGTCCTGCGATATCCCCAAGGCCGGCGACTTCATGACCATGAACATCGTAGGTCGTCCGATTTTGATCGTGCGGGGTGATGATGGTCGTGCTCGGGTATTGTTGAACGTCTGTCGCCATCGCGGAACACTAGTCGCGACAGATGAATGTGGTTCAGCGCGTGTCTTCGTATGTCCGTATCACGCGTGGACCTATGATCGCACTGGACGGCTCGCAGGAATTCCCGACCGCAATTCATTTGGTGAGCCTGAAGTCGAAGGGCTGATCGAACTACCCTCAGTCGAGCGAGCAGGGGCCATTTTTGCAACGATATCAGGCGACAGTGTCTTGAACATCGAACCCTGGCTGGGCGGCATGCTGCCGTCCCTCGAAGCCCTCAGGCTCGATGCCCTGTATCCCTATCGCAAAACCACGACGCTCAAGAGCCCGAACTGGAAAATCGCTGCCGATGGTTATCTCGATGGTTATCACATCGGCTTTCTGCACCGTGATTCCATCGGCAAGAAGTCCATCAACAACCGCAACACCTATGACTGTTTTGGCCCACACGTTCGCATCGGCTTTGCCAATCGGCGCATTCATGAATCTGAAACCACACTTGAAGCCGATTGGTCTCTGGTCGATTACATGAGTCTTGTGCACTACGTGTTTCCGAACATCTCGATGTCCGGCGGTCATGGTGAAGCGCTGCAGCTCAGTCGGCTGTTCCCCGGAGAGTCTGTGGACCAGTCGATCACTGTGCAGCATCAATATTTCCGCTGGCCTATAGAAGGCGAAAAGACCGAAGCGGCAGAGAGCCGGCGATTGACCTACGAGCAGGTGGTGCGTGATGAGGACTACGCCACGACCTTTGGTATCTCAGCAGCGTTGTCCGCCATGGACAACTCACCGGTGATTTTTGGGCGCAACGAGCCGGGTAATCAGAACTTGCATCGACATGTCGCCCGATTGACCGGCTGCAACCTGTACTGATTTGTTATTGGCGGGCCGTTATCCTGTGATGGATTCAAACGGGGCAGGTACGAAGACATGGCCGATGTAGAACTCACGATCGATGACCCGGTGGGCCTGATCCGCCTCAACCGGCCCGAGAAACTCAACGCATTTACTTACGACACGTTGCGTGAGATCAGAGCCGCAGTGGATAGCTGCGTCGCGGACCGGCGTGTTGTAGGAATCGTGTTGACCGGAACGGGTCGTGGCTTCAGTGCGGGCCTCGACTCCGCGACGCTTGCTGAAGTGACCTCGCGTCCGAGTGCAGGTGAGACACCATCGCCTGAGGAACTACCTGGGATCTTCAGCTATTTCCTTGAATCACCCAAACCGATCATCAGCGCGGTGAATGGTGTTGCAGCCGGTGGAGGCTTGATCATGGCCATCATGAGTGACCTGCGAATAGCAGCGGACACCGCCTCGTTTACCACCGTGTTTCTGAAGCGTGGGCTCATTGCCGAACATGGTTCGAGTTGGCTCTTGCCACGGATGGTTGGTGTTGGTCGAGCGCTTGATCTTCTGTGGATGAGTGATCGAATCAGTGCAGCGGAAGCTCTGTTGATGGGTCTGGTGCAGCGCGTAGTGCCTGCGGATGAACTGATCAAGACGGCCGGTGACTATGTGCGTCGACTTGCGGAAACGTCCGCGCCGGCCGCCATCGCGGAAACCAAGCGCCTGGTGTATGCGCATCTGGGTACCGGCTACGTCGATGCGTTGCGTGATGTAGACCGAGTGCAATGGAAATTTGTTGCCGCGCCCGATGCCCGAGAGGGCGCACAAGCACTGATTGAGAAGCGCGCACCGAAATTTACCCGGCTCGGATAGTTAACAGGGGATCAACGATTCCACGAAAAGGAACTGTTAGGAAGGAGTTTTCAGTGGATGATTCAACTGTATTACGCCCCAGGCACACGAGCGGTTCGGGTGCGTTGGCTGTTAGAAGAACTCGGTGTACCTTATCAACTCGAGCGGGTCACATTTAAACCGACGAGCGGGAAGTTCTTCATCCAGGACACCCCGACGGGCAAGATCCCAACCTTGGTTGAAGGTGAAACGGTCATGGCGGAGTCGGGCGCAATGATCGAGTACATTCTCGAGAAGCACGGCCTCGGTCGATTAATGCCTGCTGTCGAGTCGCTGCTTCGGGCGAGATACCTGCAGTGGTTCCACTTTGCCGAGAGCACGGCTTTTCCACCCCTTGGCATCTATGTCTGGCTGACGGTCTATCGGCAGGATGCGAGCGATCACCCGGAGTTAGTGAGTGATGCCCGCAATCGCGTCACGACCACCTTGCAACAGGTAGAAGACGCGTTAGTGAATCGCAACTTCCTCCTTGGGGCGGAGTTTTCCGCGGCTGATGTGATGATGGGGTTCACGTTGATGGCCGCTGATCGGCTCGGAGTGCTCTCCGAAGAACACACCACCTTGCGACGTTACCTGCAGCGGTTGTTGACGCGTCCTGCGTTTCAGCTAGCGATCAGCTAACCATGTAGTGTCATGTAGCTTATGGTGTAGGGGTAACGCTCGCTGGACAGGTAAACACGGAATCTACTCTGCAAGGTCCAGTTTCGGGTACGAGAAACACCGGTGCAAAACCACCACCAGGTGTCCGGAAGTTGGTGGTCTGACCTTGATAGAGACGGGCCGCAACAAGATCGATATGACCTTCAAATACATAACAACGGATGTCGAACTTTAGGGGATTGCCACCGGCGACCATCTCCGCATGAGTGCCTCTGAGCGGTGGAGGCACAAAAGCCTGGGCCACATAGCCGCCTTCAAGGATCAGGTCGAACACCTTGCGGGTCAGCTTGGCGCCTCGATAGGTGCCTTTACCGCCGTAGCCGGATTCCGGTTTAAAGAACCACTGGTTTCGCTGTGACCACCATTGATCCGAATCACCGCTCAGAACTTCCCGGGTTTCCGGAATGCCGGCCACCAGGACTTTGCTATCTTGGTCCGGTATGCCGTTCGACCGGAGAAAATCAACATCCGTGAGCCGCGCCAGATTGCGTTTGTTGGCGTAGAGAGCATGAGCCAGTGGATCAGGGGTCACCGGAACCTGTCGTGAGATGACTGCATGGGCGAGCGCTTGATGTACAGGTTCTTCGAGCCGGAAGTCGGTGAGTCGGTTGTAAACGAGATCAACCACTTCACCATTTGCGAGCAGTTCGGCTCCGTTCCACTGCAGGTCACTCGCGTCAACAACCATCGCGTTGATCCCGACTTCCTCGAAGAGCTCTTTGAACAGGAGGAACTCGGCATGCAGGTGTTGGTGAGTGGGGGCATCATCAACGATGGCCACCCGAAGTGGTTTGCGACCGAATCGAGCTTCGAACTGCTGGAGAAAGTTCTCAAGAAATTTCTGTCTCGCGGCAACAGGTGAGCGCACAGGAATCAAACACTCGTTGTTAATTCCATTGAGTCTGATCTCAAATTTCTCACCCTCGGCACAAAGCAATCCACCACCCGCGTTGGTATTTATTTCGATGAGCTTGGGACCCTCACTTGAGAGGTGGAAGTCGAAACCCATGAAGACCGGGAGGGCGCTTTGTATTCGATCGATGGGTGAAGCTTCTCGGAGCACCGTCTCTCGCCATCGTTCTGATTTCACCGTACGGGTCACTGCAGCGACGATGGCTTCCATCGTCTGCACTTCTTCTGACATTACGAAGACCGGCAGTTCAGAGAACAGCGAATGCCCGGACGCATTAAACCCATGCCGCTGATGGAGGGCGGCAAGGTGATCAGCCATCGCTCCAGCGTCGGTGCCGATGCAATAGCAGCTCTGGTTCAAGTGGTCACTGGCGGATCGGTCGAGTTCGGGCATGGTGTAGAAGCCTTTCAGTCTTACCTGTCAATTGGGCGCTCAGCCTTGGAATTCAAGCTGGCGTGAGTACGACGTCGCTCGAAGTCTGCCAGATAGACGCAGGTCTCGCTGTTCGATGGTTCGCTGAAGGGTGGTCCTGCGAACTGCGTCCCGTCCTGGATGACTACCGGGATTGCCTGATGCGACACCGCTCATGTTCAGGAAAGTGCTGCCGATAACGGGATGAGGACCTCTCTGGCTGGACAGGATGCACCGCCATGCAGATCGAAACCGGATCGCGTCACCCATTCTTGGACTTGCAGTCCTTACTGGGTAGCGGTCGGCGCTTTGGTATCGCGAAGGGCGAAGCCGTCGCCCCGCTAAATGCGCGAGACAGTCGTCCCAGTGTTGCTGATCCGTTGCAGAACTTTCGATCCTTCGAGAACACAACGCCTGCAGCGCGCATCGCACCAACATCCATCCGTTCACGTAGCCCGTCGGAGCTTGAGAATTCACTGGTCTCGCGTTCGACCTCCATGCGCGAAGAGACGTCGCTCAGTCTTGAACTGACTACGCGTGAAGGCGACGTTGTTTCGCTGAATTTTCGGCAGGCGGATTTCGCTTCTTCTGAGACCGATCAAACAGGGTTTTCTGCACAAGCCGGTGTTGAGCGCTATGTCAGTATGTCCGTGGTGGGTGAACTCTCCGAGGAAGAGCTTTCCGCCATCGACGGCTTTATCGCGAAAGTGGCCGAGGAAGCCTCGGAACTGATGGATGGTGATCTCGGTGCCGCAGCGATGCGCCTGGCGTCAATGGGTTTTGAAAGTGATGCACTCGCGTCTTTCGCGCTCGACTTCCGCCAGTCGAGTTATCAATTGATGACAAGTGTCTATTCACCCCGTGGAGAACAAGGGCTCGCGGACCTGGCCTGCAGGGACTGTGGAATCGCTGATTTCTTAAGGAACATCGCCGACATGCAGCGGCGATTGATCGATGACGCCAAGTCGCTGTTTGCGGATGTTGACGCAGCGCGCCTTGGCCGCAGCGTGGTGCCTGCCGCGCTCAGATTTGTGGACGTGTAGCGAAGCGCTGCTGCGCACTCTCAACGAGTGCTTTCATCAGCTCGGCGAAGGAATAACCGAGCGCCCGTGCACCGTCAGGATACAAGCTGGTGGGCGTCATTCCCGGCAAAGTGTTTACTTCGAGCAGCGTAATCTGTTCGTTATCGGTAACGATGAGATCAGCCCGTGACAACTCATGAAGTTCAAGTGCCTGGTGGGCCGTGACACCAATTTCGCGGATGCGTGTGCTTGCTTGTGAAGAGATCGGCGCGGGGAGAATGTGCTCGCTTCGGCCGACGGTGTAGCGGTTGGTGAAGTCGTACCACTCGCCTTTGGCGGTACGAATTTCGATAACCGGCATGCTGCGTATTTCCTGGCCAAACAGGTCGAGTACACCAACCGTCATTTCTCGGCCCATCACAAAAGGTTCGACGATGACGGCGGCGGGTGTTCTAGCACCTGCCATGGCCATGCGGCTAGCTTCGATGGCTACAGCGACATCACCCCCATTCGGCAGGAGTTGCACGCCGAGCGCGGAGCCTTGTGCAAGGGGTTTCACCACAACCCGGGCACCGAGCTTTTCCCTCACTTCCCGTGCGGCTGCGTGCACGTCCTTGTCAGGTTGCACTACCACATCGGGCAATACCGGTAACCCTGCGCGCGTGAACACAGTCTTGGCGAGACTCTTGTCCATCGCTGCGGCGGAGCCGTGTACACCCGCGCCGACGTAGGGCAAACCCATCATTTCGAGAAAGCCTTGAACAGTACCGTCTTCACCCGGTGCGCCATGAAGCGCAGGAAAAACCACATCGGGCCGAAGGTCGAGCAGGTTGCGCGTCAGGTCAGGACCGAGGTCAATGATGCTGACTGTGAATCCTGCAGTGGTCAGACCGGCTGCGACTTCATGCGCGGATTTGGCAGAAACTTCGGCTTCGCGCGAATAACCTCCGCGCAGAACGGCGACGACTGTCATGATTCAAGCCCACTCCGATTGTGGGCCTTGCACCAACGTTCGTGGTCACGCCACGCGCCGTCGATGAAAAGAAACTCAGGCGACAGACCTTCGAGTCTGAAACCACATCGTTGCACCAAGCGAATGGAGCGGCGGTTTTCGGGTTGGATGTTGGCCTCGAGGCGGTGCAGACCCATGACGCGAAATGCGTGATCCGTGACTCGGATGAGTCCTTGTTGCATGTAACCGCGACCTGCCCATTCGCCAGCCACGTAATAACCGAGGCTCGCAGATAAAAAGGTGCCGCGGACGATGTTGTTGAGATTGATGACCCCGGTGATCGCGTGCGTGGCCTTGTCACAGACCAAAAAACTCTCGTGGTCGTCACGCTCGAGGCGGCTGATGTAGGCTTCGAATCCTCGAGGCGTAGTGGGTGGTGTAATCCAGGGTTCATGCAGGCCGCGACTGTCCTGGCTCATACGCAGGAACTCATCGCGATCGTTGGCGGTCAGTGGACGCAGGTAGATGTCCGGATTACTCATCGCTGGGATTCGCTTGTCGCTGTGGTAAAGCCAACCATCGAAAGACAATCGGCAGGGACACCAGTCCAATGGCCAGGATGTGCACTGGATGAAGTGTTAAAACCTGGTTGAACGGCCAAAGTGTGGCCAGCGAGAAGTTCTGCACGGTCCACGTCACGAGACCCCACGTCACCATGGTCATTGCGCCACCCAGACCCAGGAGGGCCACCCCATATCCAATGATTGATCTCCGGTTTGAGCTCACGGGGCGATGATATAGCTTGCGCCGCGTATGGCCAGCCAGGCGTTGGAAAATTCCTGTGCATCGTACGTTCGCGATACGGTTGTATCGTTTTCCGCTGCAGGGTCATGTACAAGGACACGGTTACCGTCGACGCCGTGGACGATAACGAGATGCCCACTCGTTCCATTCAAAGGAGCGCCTGCAAGTTTGCCGGCGGGATAACGAATGGAGGTGGCGAAGGCGTAGCCTTGTCTGAGCACATAGAGGGCCTGTGACCAGTCCGCATGCAGCTCTACACCAGCGACTGCGTGACCCGCCATGGCGGCGGCGCGTACTGCCATGGGCCAGCTACCAAAGAGTCCTGTCGCGCTATCACGGCAGGCTTCGACCATGACCTCACGATCTCCTGCAGGCATCAGCATGGCCACACTTGTCGGAGAACAGATGTGGTGACGAATGGCTGTGTCTTTGGCCATCATCTGGGAAATGGCTAGCGGCGTTCGCGCACTGACTTTTGTGTCCGCGGGTACTGTGGGCGTTAGGGTCAAAGGCCGCGCTGAAACGCAGAGGAGATGGTGATCGGGTAACGCGGCGCAATCGAGCTGCAACTCGACGAGAGGGGCAGTGAGCGGCCGGTGGCTATGCCAACAATCGATGTGCGTGGATACATCTCCCTGCGTGGCGACTTGATCCGGTCGTTGGCCGACTGTCGACGGCACCGGCAACAGTGGCCACGTGTGTGCACTTGTCAAAAGTCGGAATTGGTGAGGCGGCGTTAGCCGACCGGGGGTCACAAAACTCGCAGCGATGATCCAGTCAGGCGGTATTGCGGGGAGGGAGAGGCGAGCGATCAGCCCACCGTTGCGATGCAGATAGGTCGCGGGACCGGATACTGGCAACGGATAACGCGCTGCCGAGTGAGAATCCGCAAAACGCAGTGCAAAATGCTGTGAAGATTCCCTGGAAATGATGATGACAGCCCGGCCGACACTGAAATTAATGAGCACAGCTGGCTGTTCGCTGTGCGACGCAGCCATTGATCTCCTTTTCAGTATGCCAGAACTCAGGGGATGGAAGCTCAGTGTGGTCGATGTCGCGGCGCTCGAAGGTGGTGTTGAAACCTATGGCGCGAGAATCCCGGTGCTGACCTCAGGTGGTCAGGAGCTCGCAGGACCCTTGAACACCGAACGCATACGTGATTGGTTGAGGCAGTTGCCTTCAGGCGACTGAACGCGCATCCGACAAGTTGAAGAAACGCAGTGCATTAGCGCGCGTCTGCGCAATCAGGGTGCTGGGCTCCATCTGTAAGAGTTGTGCCAAGGTCGCCGCGATGTGACCGAGTGTTGCGGGCTCATTACGCCGTCCGTTGGATGGGCGCCGTGTTTTGGGTAAATCGTGCGGCAGAAGATAAGGTGCATCCGTTTCGATCAGGAGTCGCTCGGGTGGAATACGTGGCACCAGACTACGCAGGGTCTCGCCCCGACGTCGGTCGCAAACCCAACCGGTGATACCGATCAGAAATCCGGCGGCAAGATAACGATCCAGTTCGTCGGCTGAACCAGTAAAGCAGTGAATCACGACCTGCGCCGGGTTAATGGCGCCGCGCTCCAGTAACTCGAGAGTTTCTCCTCCCGAGTCACGGTCGTGGACGAAGAGGGGCATGCGACTTGTACGAGCCAATTCGATCTGTGCTGCGAACACTCGTCGCTGAGCCTCTCGAGGCGAAAAATTCCGGTGATAGTCGAGGCCGGCCTCACCTGCACTAACGACCCGTTCATGCCGCAACCAGTCGGCGATGGTCGTCTCGAAACCCGGCATGGCTTCTGCGGCTTCATGGGGATGAATACCGGCAGTGGCGTGCAAGATGGGCCAATCCTTCCGATACCGGTTGGCTTCGATGAAGTCGACGATCCGGGACACCGTCGCGAGATTTGAAGCGGTGATGATGATGTGCTCGAGACCTTCAATCTGCGCTCTTGTCAGCACAGCGTCGCGATCGGCATCGAACTGCTCGCTCAACAAGTTCGCGCCGATGTCGATCAACCCTTGCGTCACGACGTCTACTTAGACTCTCTTGAGCACGTGGGTTTCATGTTCGCCCAAGGCACGTTGTGGCGTTTGGGTAAGGAGACCGTAGACCACACGGAAAGCGAGCACGTTCTTCACGTAGTTGCGGGTTTCGTTGAACGGAATGGTCTCAATCCAGACATCCATCGGCATGCCGACCGCGGTGGCGGTCCAACGTTTTACTCGACCTTCACCGGCGTTGTAGGCCGCAGCAGCCAGCGGCAATTGGTTCTGATAACGGCCGAGCAGTCCCGCAAGAAAGGAACTGCCGAGGCGAATGTTGATACGCGGCTCGTAGAGCATCGCGTCTGAGGGTGGCTTCTGACGGGTGCGTTCTGCTATCCAGCGCGCCGTGCTGGGTAACAACTGCATCAGACCACGAGCATCAGCAACAGAGCGGGCATATCGATCAAAGGCACTCTCCTGCCGGGTAACGGCCATGAGCAGGGGAAAGGGGAGTTTGGTTTGTTTTGAAGCGGTTTCAAATTCCGGACGATAGAGCACTGGAAAACGAGCGCCTACATCGTCGAGCAAACCCGCACGGTTGGCGAGGAAAATACCGAAGTGTGGGTGACCGAGGTGGAGCGCGGCCCAGGTGAATTCCCTTGCGGCATCGGGACCCAGATTGTCCACGCCAAAGAGCATCTCGCGGCGCGCATCACCGATGCGATTGAGCTTAAAGAGTTCGAGTGCGCGGGCACCGTTCGGATATTGGTACAAGGAATCCAGGACTTCCTTACCCAGGTTCTCGGGTGGCGAGCCTAACTGTGGTTTGACTGCAGCTTTTTCTGCAGCGAGAAAACCGTAGTAGTGGCGTTCTGTTGCGATGCCATTAAACACCGCCAGAGAACGCTCGTTGGCACCGTGGTTTTCTTCGAGCGCACGGCCAAGCCAGTACTGCCATTCAATCTTGTCGCGTTCACTGTCCGGCATCAGCGAGATGAAACGTTCAACCGCAGGCCAGTCCTGAGCGTTGCGTGCTGCTGCGGTCAGTGTGGCCAGGAGCGCTGGATCATTGCTGGAAAACTCCATACCAGGAAACTTGCCGGTGGCTGCGCTGGCCTGCCAGATTGCACGCTCGATACGCGCGCGTTCGTCATCTGTCCAGGCGTGTTGATCGCGGTGCAGGGGCCAGGCGCGTAGCGCATCCTCCGGATTTCTGCTGGCGAGGCGCTCAAACCCATGTAGCAGCACACGGCGAACCAAGGGTGATGAGCCGCTATATCGCGCGGGTACCAGGATGCGACGTGGATCCTGGTGGGTCTGCCAGTAAGCATCAGCCCACTTCCTGCGCTCACCGACGATTCGCGTCACCAACTGACGACCGAGTTGTGTGGAGCCTGCGGCGAACGCGAGTTCCATACGCTGCCAATATAGGTCTTGCGTGATGCGCCCAGCTTGCCGAAAGGATGTGAAGAGTGGATCACAGGCGGCGGGTTGGCTGCGCCCCGTGAGCCAGAGCGTTTGTGCCGCAGCAAGTCCGTTTTCACGCTGCCCATGGCTGAGCTCTGCGCGGGCTCGATAACACTGCAGGTCGATGTCCATTGGACGATCGTCGTCGGGATAACCATTTAACAAGGCAACCCACTGACTTCTTGCAGCCAGCTGTGTGAGCCAGCCGTTGCGGATCTGATCGGCGCCAGGAAGATCGGGGTATTTCTGTTCGAAGGCATGAATGTCAGTCGCTGCTAGCTGTGCCTGGCGGCGCTTTAAGGCATGAAAATCCAGGTAGGGTGTAAGCGGATAGTGGGCGAGTTTGTCGCGTGCGCGCAGGTACTCGGTCATGCGACCCGCGTTCAAGAGTGACAAGGCCGACTGCCAGTCACGACGTTCACGTGTGTAGTCAGGTGCCTTCATAGCTGGTGCGGCACTCACCGCTGGCGCTTCGGCAGCACGGGCTGAGGCTAGCAAGACAGCGACGCCGAGCAGCAGGACAATCAACCCAGTCAGCGCCAAGTTTCGAGGTACAACCTTCGCTGGTGAAGGAAAAGAATCTGCGCGTGGTTCAGACCATTTGACCTGCGAACAACACCGATTGCCTAGCAAGTTTTGCCAGGCACGTCCTATAGAAACCACTACTTCTCCGTTGTCTGTCCCACACGTACCGCGAGCACGTCACAGGGTGCGCCGTGCAGAACGCCATTAGCCGTCGAGCCGAGCAGCAGGGCCAGTCCGTGGCGGCCATGACTGCCGACAACGATGAGATCTGCCTTGTTGATTTCTGCGGTTCGTTGAATTTCGTTTTCTGGTCGACCGAAGATGAGATGTCGCCGCGATTCATTAATTCCGAGCCCTTGGGCAAACTCTGTCAGGTGCGAGCGCGCCTGTTCGTGAATTTGATCCTGGATCGCGGAGAGGTCCATGGGGACATCACCACCGTAAGCCAGGCTCAAGGGTTCGATGACATGAACGATATGAAGTTCAGCACCCGATGCTGAAGCCAGGGCGAGTGCCCGTTCTGCAACTGGCCGAGACTCCTCGGTCAGGTCGACTGCGAGCATGATGCGGTGATACGCGTTCATGTTGCTCCCTGTTCCGATTTGTGGCGAACATAGCACAAAGCTCCTGCTGTCACACAAGCGCTCACCATGGTCTGGTTCATCGTCATCGTCGCTTTGCTGCTGGTCATCGGCCCGATTCTCTATCTGCTCCCGAGCCGGCAGGAAAAAGATCAACGTCATTATCGCGATGCCGCACGTGCAGCGGGTCTGACCGTTGAGCTCGCGCAGCTCTACAAGATTGAGAGTGAAGCCCGCGAGCGGGTATCTGCCGGTGGTGAACGGCGTACGCCACGATTTCCTTGCGCGCGTTATGGCATGCCTCAATCCCAGCCGCTTACGCGCCTCCCGGAAGTGCACCTGGTGCGTGGCCGGACGCTCGGATGGCAAGCCAATCCTGAGCAGCAGGACAGCGGGAATTCATCCTTGGGAGCGGTGATCGCACCTTTTTTGGAAAAAATGCCGACGACCGTTCGAGGGCTCGCGGTGACTTCCTCGATGGTCTGGGTTTATTGGCTTGAGTCTCCCGGGAATGACGCAAAAATCCCGGTTTCGGTGGATCAGGCCGTGGCCCAAGTGAACGTCCTCGCAGAGCTGCTTCGAGGGCTTCGGATGGCTGTTGCCGCCTGGCACGCGCAGACCATTTCTTGACACCCCTTTCCGCAGCACCTTATAACGGCGCGGCATCTTCGATCTGGGACTGGGACTGACCAACGTTTCCTGATGGGAACTTTAGGTCCACGACAACCCAAGTTGACCCCCCTTTTCGAAGAGCAGGCAGACGTCAGCCTGCGTCCCTGGGGTTTTCCCCACTTCGGGATAATTTCGCTAGACAGTGTCCAGAAAAACACTGGGATTGCGAAAGTACGATGGCCCTTGGAGGCGCGGCAGTTCTACTGCGGTGAAGTTTCTCCTGAGTCATCCAGCCGCAGTTTGTTTGCCACTAACTCTCGACGCCTGCACAGGAGGTCTTGGCTGCCGAAATGGCACGTTCCCTTGTCATCGTAGAGTCTCCGGCGAAAGCCAAAAAGATCAACAAATATCTCTGAAAGGATTTAGTAGT
>SYFY01000158.1 GCA_005799745.1 Gammaproteobacteria bacterium | reverse complement strand
GCAACGCACACCCGGCGGGATGTAGACGAACGAACCATCGCTGAATACGGCGCTGTTAAGCGCCGCATAAAAGTTGTCGCGTTGTGGCACAACACTGCCTAGATACTTCCGCACCAATTCGGGATGGCTGTGCACAGCCTCGGATAGCGGACAGAAGATCACTCCGGCTTCAGCCAAACGATCCTTGAAGGTTGTGGTGATCGAAACGCTGTCGAAAACCGCATCGACGGCAACATCCGGTCGCGCCACAGGTTCCTCGCCGATTACCCCCGCCAGCGTAGCACGTTCATGAAGTGGTATGCCGAGACGCTCATAGGTACGCAGCAGTTCAGGATCGACGTCCCCAAGCGAACGAGGACCGTCTTTCTGGCTGCGTGGCGCAGAGAAGTAGGAAATCGACTGGAAATCTACTTTTGCGAAATGCAGATGTGCCCACTCGGGTTCGGGCATGGCCGTCCAAATGTCCCAGGCCTTGAGTCGCCACTCGGTTAACCACTCCGGCTCGTTCTTACGCGCTGATATGGCGCGAACGACGTCTGCGGACAACCCAGGTGGAAAGGTATCGGCTTCGATATTGCTTTCGAAACCCGGGGCATAGTCTCGGCTGAGGGATTGTTCGATAGTGCTGTTTGGCGAAGTGTCGGACACGGTGTTGGCTGCGGCGTTCCTGAGAGATTCAGTCAAGCGCTAGTCTAACCTAATCATTTTGAATACCCGAGTATTTTGGTCAACTTTAAGCCGAGCAGATCATTGAGGATTACGGAGTGATCCATCGCGGGAAACGACAATTGCAGGCGAACCGTCGAAGCCGGCTTGTTACACTGCGCGGCTTTCGCGTTCGGGTCGCACGCAGCTGTGCGTTTGACCAGGAACTTCACCCGTTCATCAGGACCTGACGGAAACCCATGCCCAAACTCGAGAGATCCCCGGAACCTTATCTTTACCAGGCTTACGGCATCTATCTGCTGGAGAACAAACACAAGCTCATCCGGCAGATGAAGAAGCGTTATCAACCCTCTGTGCACGGTCATCGGCCATGGCACTCCAGTTACCTGGTGATGGATTATTTGCAGCACCGCCCGATCCCGACCCGATCCCGGGTCATTGAAGTAGGCAGTGGCTGGGGACCTTTGTCGGTGTTCTGTGCCTCTCGATTCAGTGCCAAGGTCACTGCGCTCGACATCGACAAGGATGTTTTTCCTTATCTTGATGTGCTGGCGGAGCTCAACGGCGTTGAAGTCGCGAAGATGGTCAAGAGTTTCAAAAAACTCAGTACTGAAGAGTTCAGCGAGTTCGACATCGTCGTCGGCTCAGACATCTGTTTTTGGGATGAGCTCGTTAAGCCGCTGGCGAAACTCATCGATCGAGCATTCGACGCAGGCGTGAAACGCGTGATCCTGGCGGACCCAGGGCGACCGACGTTTTACGAGATGTGTGACCTTTGCAACGGCAAACACAAAGTGTCACTCGCGGAGTGGTACTCGGTGGAGCCGGAGCGGTTTGAAGGCGAGGTGGTAGAGATCCGCCCAGCTTAACGGCCCCATAGGTCGTCGCGATTGGTTAGGCGAAGATTCAAACCTTTTCGAGTCTGCGTTCGTCGAAGATTCATCTCATAGGTGTAATCACGAGGGTGAATCATGGACGGGTTAGCTGATCGGATGGACGAGAAATCTCTGCGATGGGCGGCAGTATGCTGGGTACTGCTGCATGCCGCTGCAGTGGTGATGCAACTTCCTATGACGCATCCGTAAGGAACGTGGTGAGTTGGTCCGCGAGTGATGAACAAGCGGAGCTCTTAACCCGGGCGATGATCGGCACAGGCACGATGATCGCTGGCATGTAACTTGTGCCCACCGCCTCGGAGCTGACCTTTCCTACGGTGCGACCTTCCTTGATATCCCAAATAGATGCCTCGTATTCCGAATCGTTTTCCCACGTAAGAAATCCGAAACAGCCGCCCCCTGCGGGTGACACGGCACAACTCATCGTTCCGGCGGAATCCGTTCTCCGTGTTGAGCCTTCAATCCAAACGAGATACTTCACCCCGAGGTTGTTGAGACGTTCGACAAATCGTGGGTGACTGATCAGTTCTGGTAAGTCACGAGTGTTGGCGGGTGCGGTGCGCGGTTCAAACCAAGGGAAGAGGGTATCTCGAAAAGTTCGATCCGGGACGACGGGTACCGACGGCCCCATATTCTTGGACACACAGTCGACGAAATCGAATTCTGTTTCCGTTGCGCTGGGTCGATCCCGTTTGCCCAGTACTGCGATCGTATCTGCGGCGCCGATGGCGGTGTGTCCTTCACGGATCTCTTCGACACGCGCAGTGACACAACCGCCGAGCAGCAGGGTGACGAACAAGGCTGCACAGCGTAGGAAGCGGTTTGGCATCATCAACCCCCGAGTCCGTTCTCAGTGAGCCAGGTTTTTACCGGGCCGATGGTTCGGAACTGCAAAGCAAAAAAGGCCATCGCATCTCGGCAAGCCGCGTTGGCAGCTTCCTGTAGAGCGGCGGAATTGGTGTTCATGGAATAGTTCTGGATGTGCGCCTTGCCGTAAGCGGTCAGCGGGAACTCGCCTCGTGTTGTGCCATCGGCATTACGAAGCTCGAATTTGTATTTGATCCAGACCTCAAAATACTTGGAGCGGGTTTGTTTGGGCGTAGAAAACTGGAGCTGCTCGATTACAGGTACGAAGATCAACTGCACCGGAGCAGCGGCTTCTGGCTTATCCAGAAAGGCGTACGACTTGAACATGCCCTGGGACAGGCTGTCGAACATCGACTGTTGGACTGAGCCCACTGAAATGACCCAATCACCACCTCGGTCGATCTTTTCTTTGTGCACATAAGTCTTCAGCGCATCGTCCAGGTACCAGCCGACGTGGATTGGATGAGGATTGACGAGGGGAACTGGAAAGGTGCCGTCGACCGCCACTTTGGGTGACGAGCATGCCGCCAGCAACAAAAGTACGACCAGAGCCGGAGCCTTGTTCAGGCGTGGATACATGGTATGACTGCGCTCCTCATGCCCCGACCCTTCGTTGTTGGGTCCAATCGAGTGGAACCCAAATCTGCTGCGACCTCAATCTACTGCAATTCTGACAGGCCCACAAAAGTACCCTCGTTGCGATAGGCGAGCTCACGCATCATGGCCGCGAATCGGTAGGTGCGAATGTTGGGCCGATCGACATAAACCGGGAAACCGATGGCGTTGATCCGCACACGCCTCCGTTCGCCGCCGTCCTGCGCGTTAATGGCATCCACCTCATCGATGATTTTTTCGATAGAGTCGCCGGTAAAGTCGTCACCAAAGACGTAAATCGCGATGCGTTTGTCGCTGGCAAAAAAATCGTCGATGGCCGCTTCAATCCCTTCGACCGGACTTGAATTTGAAAACGGCGCCCAACCACGCAACGTGTCGATGATGCTTCGACGTCTTGCTGGGCTGTCAGGAATCCAGGTGCCCGCGAATCCCGGAAACATGTAGTCACCTTCATCGCTCATGACCTGGATCCCCTTGAGGTTGGGATACACCGCCAAGGCTTCCTGAACTTTACGGATAACCACGGGCCACGCCATGCTTTGCATGCTGCCCGATGTGTCAATTACGAAGATGACGTATTCGCTGTCAACCGCCACGCCGCCAACAAGGTCATTCTGTGGCGTGAACCCGGCACCGAGCAGGCGCTCCATCTCGTCGGTTAATGACTGGCGAATGCTGGCGAGTTTTTGCCGGGCGAGCAGGGTGTCTGCAGAAACTTCCTTGGTGGCTAGCGCCACCGACCGGTTCTTCGTGAGATTGGCGTCGAGCGCCGCCAACATGCGCAGCTTGTCCTTGAGCGTCTCTTCATCCAGATCGAGTTGACGCCGCAGTTCTTCGATCTTGCCGCGAATTTCATGTGCAGCCTTTTCCCGCTCAGCGACGGTGCCTTCAAGATCCAGTGCGGACTTTTCCAGTACCAACGGCTGCGCCACCTTGGTGATCATCAACAGCAGGATGATGGCGCCGAAACCACAACAGATGACGTCGAGAAACGACATCGAGAACACTTCAACTTCTCGGCGTCGGGTGACGCGGCTCATGGCCAATCCTTTGAAGGCGACATAAATGCACCGCCTGTCGCGCGGGCGAGGTTCCAGAACGCACCTGCTGCAAAAGGGTCACCTTCCATGGGGAACATGATGACGTTGATGGGAATGTTGTTAGGCATCTTTTGGCGCGCATCGCGGAAGAGCTCCAGACGTTTTTCACCCGTGATCGTCGAGCTGCGAGGTTTGTCGAGACCCATCGTCGGCAACGAATCGGTGATCAGGTAAACGTTGTCCGGCATCGGCTTCATATTGCGAAGTTCGAGGAGGACGTTTTCGAGACTCGTGCCTTCATTAGGCACATGTTCACGGAGGCGTTCGAGGCTCGCGCGCACGTCGCGACCATCCCCGACCGGAGTCCACTCATACTTGCCCGGTGTCGAGAGCGACGTTGATTTGTCGTTAAAAACGATCAACTGGAAGTTCGAATCGAGCGGCAGTTGTGCGGCGAGCCAATCGACCGTACGGACCGCTCGATTCCACTTGGGTGCGGCGCGTTTTGCCGCATCACTTTGATAGCGTCGCCTGAGCACGTTGACGATGGACGGGTCCATCATGCTGGCAGAGCCATCGATGGCAATGGCGATGTTGCGCCCACCGATGCGAAGACCGGTTAGATATTGGCGATTGCCTTCTCCCTGGATACGCAGGAGTCGCCCACCTTCGTTGGCTTCCTCCGCTGCACGCAGACGTTTGACGTCCTTCTCCATCGACTCGACTTCGAACTTGAGATCGTCAAGTGTCGGTTCCTTAGCCGCAGAGTCGTGAGGTTTTTCTTCGTCGGTATCACTTTGCTTTTCGAGTTGATCCTTGTCGGCGATAAGCTGGCGCTCAGCGATTTCAATCTTGCGTTTCGTCTCATCGACCTTCTTGACCATCTCTGCCAGGTCTTTTTCTCCTTCGAGCACCTGGTAGTCGAGCACACGTAACGCCGCGAGCAGCTCCTGGTTGACGATCTGTCCGATTTTTTCCGTGTTGTGGTTGATGATGAGGTACAGCAGGACAACTGCGCCGAAGCCACAGGACATCACGTCGAGGAATGACAGTGACGCGCCGTCCATGTTTCGACGTTTACGCATTCAGCTCACTTCAGTGCGTGGGTTCATGACCGCACTTTGAGTACGTGAAGTCATGACTTCACTTCAATCAGCGTGAACAACCGCCCACCCACTTCGAGCGTGACGCCAGTATGAGGATCATCGCCTGTTGCCGACCAGGGCAAATCTTGTCCTCCGATGGGGAAGGCGACGGTGGCATGCAGGCCGTGGGTAGCGCGGCCAGGCTGGGTGACGATCTTGCTGGTTGCGGTGGATGCGGTAGGAGCGGGCCGCTTCGTTGATTCCTGGCGAAGAGGGACAGGAGGTCTCGGAGAAAAATCTGGCAATGCCGGTGGTGTTGCGGCAGGCAGCGTGGTGAAGAATTTCACTTCATCCGGATTACTCAGTGCGCTGACATGTTGCTCCACGTAAGAGAGCAAATTGGTGCGATTTATTTCGAAGGTCTTAAGTCCCCTCCGCTTCAGGAGTTGGACAAAGCCGGGAATGCTGGTGGCATTCGGACCAAGACAGACAGTGGCCCCACTTTCGAAGGTGCTGAGCAACGGCTCTAGACGCTCAAGCAGTTTTTGTTCCAGCGCCTCCCCGTGGAGATCGACACGCCGAACTTCCTGCTGATGTTCGATGCTGAGCGAAGGCGGTATTGCACCAAGCTCAAACCAACTACGAAGTGCATCGTAGAGTTGTTGTTCTGTCGCAGCGGCGTGCAACGGATCAAAGCGTGAATGCTGAATGAAGGCATCGGCAATTACGTTGGCCCAGCCATCCAGGATGTTGTGAATGCCAAGGCCAGGAAAACTGTTCACCTGCGCGCGCACCACATCAACGCCCATTCGTGCGTTGCTGACTTCCGCATGATCGGTTGCGAATTCAAGGCAGCGACGTTCCCCCATGCCTCCACGGCTGGCGAGAGCAGCGATGCTGCGATCAACAAAGGCGCCAACGCGGATACCACACTCTTTAGCGATACCCAGAGCCAGCCCAAGTTGTTCCGGGGTGGTGGTTCCTCGAACAATCATCAGCACCGGTTCGCGCGTGATCAACGGATGAGCGGACGCGAGGGCCTTGAGTTGGTGGTAGAAGAGGTCCGCATGATTACGCGCAGCTTTAAACGGTTGAGGTAGAGGATCCGCTGACAAGCGCGTCAGAAATCCCTGGTTGATGCGGCGAGTGTGGATACGCGCTTCAGCAGCAGCGGCGCGTCCGAAGCTCAACTTGCCATCGGTTTCCAAGGCGACGGCAGGTTCGGAGTAGAGCAGTGTGCTGTCGGCGTAGAGAGAAAGTGTCCAGTCATCGAGATCAAGAATTGGTGTCATGCCGCGTCCCCACGCACCTGCATGTGCCGCACCAGATTCAGGTCGGCATACCCTTGCGTTTCAAGCACGAGCCGCTCTTGCAGTAGTTGCAGCTGATGCATCATGAACATGATGACCATGCTGATCAGCAGCGCGATCAGTGTGGAGTTGAATGCGGTGCCCAGACTCGCAGTGACACCAGCGATATCGCCTTCGACTGCTTTGTAGGCCTGCGCGAGTGCATCACCAATCCCTCGCACTGTGCCGATGAAGCCGATAGAGGGGATGGCCCAGGCGATGTAACGCACCATGGAGAGTTCCGTTTCCAAACGGTCCGCCTCTGTCTCACACACGGATTTCACTGCTTCTGACACGTCGTGCACGTTGCGTGTTGAGCCGAAACGCAACAAGCCGGCAATCAGGGCTCGAGGCAAAAGATACTGTTGCACCTCCGGTGAGAGAGACTGTAACGGGCGTATGTACTGCCTCGCGTCTTCAGGAAGGATGCTCGTGCCCTCATTCACCTTGAGAATATCTTCCGAGAGCATGGTCCGCTCGCGCAGGGTCTGACGACCTTTAAAACCCATGATGGCGATCGCCCAGAACATGAGCATGAAACAGGATTCCTGTTCATAGTCCCGCAGCACGATGTAAATCGACCGCTCTGGCACATAGGCCTCACCGCTCGCTGCAAGTTGTGCCTCCCGTTCTAGCAAAGCCTCGGCGTTAGGGCGAATCAGCGTGACGTAGATGAGATGCACCAGAATGATCGACAACACCAAGGCCACCAGCTGGTAGACCATCTCGAACGGCAATCTGTTTTTTTTCATAGTTCCTTCAAGTCCATTCAGATGTCCACGGGAAATGACACGGCAAAGTCTTCGGAGATTTCCTCACTCGGTGTGAATGTCTCAGCTTTCCCGGAGGGTTTGTCTTTGTTGCTGTCTTTGTCACTCGCTGCTGCGGGTGCAGGCACGCTCTCCGGTTTGTCAGGCGAAGCTTGCGAATCTTCATCCGGCGGCTCAATCCGGGTATCGGTCGCATCGGCCGCCATGATCACTTGAGAACCTGTCAGCAGAAGCGCGATCAACAGCATCCGCAGAGTTGACATGCGGCTACTCCGCAAACCGGGTAATACGAAATCCCACGTCACGACGCGGGCCGATGCCGTAATCGCGAAAGGCGAGTCGTAGGTCGGTAATGGTTCCGTGCATAAAACTGGATCCACTGATGACATGGAACTCGCCATTGCCAGGGCCCATCGGATTAGTCACTCCATCCCCTGCCGAATAGAAGTCGTTGGTCCATTCCGCGACGTTACCACCCAAGTCATAGATACCTTTGTGGTTAGGCTTGTAGTAGCCGATGGGTGCGGTGACGACATGATTGTCGTTGTAATTGAGGATGGTGCGGCCGACGAGGTGAGTTGCTGCGCGGTCCGCATAATTGCCGTGCCGGTCGGGTGGCGGCATGTTGCCGCCCCAAGGAAATCGTAGCTGCGGCTGCCCGTCTTCCACGTGACGCGCCGCCCAACCCCATTCGGCTTCTGTTGGCAGTCGATAGCCATGGGAGGCCGCGTTGATGGCGATGACTTTGCCGAATTCTTCACGATAGAACTTGGGCAGACCTTCCTGTTCAGATAGCCAGTTACAGTAGAGCGCGGCGTCGTGCCAACTGACGTTAACAACAGGTTGTTCATCCTTGTTGAGTTTCTGGCTCTCAAACTCACCAGAATCATGACCTCGTGCGAACTGCTTGAACTGGGTGTTGCTGATCTCTTTGGTCGAGAGATAAAAGAGCTTCGACAGTTGGATCTCACGAAGGTTCTCGTTCGCGCGTCGACCCGGTTCCCGCCGTGAAGCACCCAGCTGAACCATGGAAGGCGAGAGCAGCACCATCTGCTGGCCGCTATTGCTCGCGTAGGCCGGCTTGTTGCGCTCCTTGCGGGCTTCTTCAACGGTCAGCAACTTAACTTTGACTGTCTGGATCAGGCCGGCACGCGGAATCACCTTCGTGGCGTAACTCGCATGACCGGCGAGCGAAATTTGGATGTTTTGCGGTTCCGTTGAAAGCACCAACGTCTGATTGGCCTGACCATGGTCACGTCCGTTGACGGTGAGGCGTGCAGATGCCGGTTCGGTGACGAAAACCACCTGACCGGTTTCTCGGGTCAACGCAAGGCTGACCGTCTTGCGGTCATCGCGCCCAAGACTGACGGTGGTAGCGGCGCGACGGTGACCCCGCAGATAAGCTTCGATGGTATAACTTCGTCCCGACTTGAGTTCTAGAGATAACGGCGACTGCCCCTGATACTCACCATTTACCGTGATGCCGGCGCCGGCTGGGGAGGTCGAGATGCCGAGACCAGCATCGGCTTGAACCAGCTTGAACGATTCGAGGGTGTCGGCTTGCTGCGCCCCAACAACGATCCTCTGGCGCGCGGTGCGAAATCCATTCTTCCTGACAGCAACTTCGCGTTCCCCCGCGATGATCTCGACGGTTGCAGGTGTTACCTGACCGCTATCGACGCCGTCGACCAGAATGGAAGCACCTTCCGGTTCCGAACTCACCGCGATATCGCCCCAGTTCGGGATCAGCGTTGCTTCAACGGTTTCCGCGATCTCGCGGCCTTGCACGAGGTAGGTGGTGGCGAAGGTCTGATAACGGGGATGTGAAAACGCCACATCACGCCCCCCTGCATCGATCTGCTTCCCGTCTAGGGGAGTGGTGCCAATCTCCTTGCCATCGACCGTAACGGTCGCGCCCTCGGGCTCTGTAGCAAAACTGATGACGCCGGGCAGTGGGGTGAAGGTCAGGATGTGCTCCTGATTACGTTCATCGGTGACCGTAATGGTGGATTCCAAAGGAATGCAGCCATCCGCGGTGGCGGTGATGGTGTAGTCGCCGGGCCATAGCAGCCATACGCCACTGAAGGCGATGGAGAACCCGCCATCGACATCCACATCGGACGGCGAATCAGAGAATTTCAGCGCAACGCTGCGCGCAGTGAAAAGAAAAAGTAGAAACAACGCGACCAAGGCGACCACAGCCGCAGCAACAAAGTGCCAGGTGCGAAAGCGGCTTTCAGCCTCAGGTGCAACCCAGGGTCGATAGGCGGCAGCTTCGATAGATGTGTTGTTGCCAGAGTTCGCCATGGATTAGTTGACCCGCTCGGTGCATCGCACACTCACCGGTTTCATGCCGGGTTTAACCACGATGGTCTCGCGAATGTCGCGACATCCTCTTTGACTGCCAACAACCGTGTATTCACCGGGTCTTAGTGAAACACTTTTTTTCGAGAAGGTTCCCAGCGCCCCCACCGTCGAGAGCGTGATCGAGGTGGCGCCGTCGGACGTCAGCGTGACGTTCACGGGCTCGGAGTAGGTTCTAACAAGTTGTTCCACGGCGTTGATGTGCTCGGAGAGTTTGGGACCACCGGGCTCCAGAGATTTCGCGTCGGCAACGATATTCCGGGCTTCCTGAAAGAGTTGCGGCGAAGACAACTTTTCCGGGGCTTTTCGGATCTTCTCGAGTAACTCTGTCGCACGCGTATGTTCGCGCGCTCGAAGGGCCCCAGCCTTGGCAAATTCGATGGCGCCATCGATGGCGAGAACTTCGTCGTAGGCTTTTAAGGCACCGGTCCAATCCTCACGTTTCTCTGCAGCGAGACCTCGATCCTCTCCAGCACGAATGCGATCAACATCACCCTGTGCGCTGACTTGTTGCAACGCACCAGCGGCCACAGGATTGTTCGGATCGAGCGCCAGCACCCGATTGAACGCGCTTCGAGCTCGATCGAATTGGCGTTCATCGATGGCAGCAAAACCCTCGGAAAGGTGGCGGCGAATCTGTTCCTGAGTGGTGGCGCTATCGACTTTGGCGCGAAGCGCAGCGACCCCTTTGGTTTGTGGGTCGATCTGCAACGCTTCGTCGTACGCAGCAAGGGCGTCGTTCCAGCGGCCTGCGAGTTCGTGATTCGCAGCTTTGCGCAGTGCTTCAGCAACCGCCGGGATTTTTTTCGCGCGAGTGAGTCCTGCTTCTGCTTCGGGGTGCCCCGATTTGATGATCAAGGCTGATGCAAATTCACGTTCTGCAGCTCCTGCATCCCTGTGATCCAATGCTGTCGACCCCGCCTCCAAGTGTGACTTGAAGAGTGCATCCCCTTTGGACATCAGGGCTTTGAACTGTTCGGTTGCATCACCGTAGGCCACCCAGGCGTCTTCATAACGTTTTTCCTGGAAAGCGAGGTCTGCTTCCGTTGCCCTATTCATGGTGGCTCGATATTCCTTCTCGCCCCAGAGACCCACCTGCATGGACTCTTTTAGGGCGGTCTGGATTTCCACCAGTTCGCCGAGTCGTTCCTTCGCCGACTCGAGCTGGCGTTCGTACTCAAGATCGGCAAATGGCGCGCGTTCCTGACGAATCACCTCAGGGGCGTTTTTGGTACCATCAGGACCACCCGGTTCGGTCAGTTTAATCTTTGGGGCTTCGAACGAAAACACCCAGACAAGACCCGCGATCGCGATGGTCGCGATGCCACCCATTCCTAGAAGGCGGGTAAGGTTGCCACGTTGTTGTTTGGCGTCACCGAGGTGCGAAAGCGGTGGGGTAACCGGCTGAATGACGATAGGCTGATCGGACATGCGTTCTTCCCTGTCGGCAAGCGAGCGTCAGTCGCTGCTTCCAGGCGCTACCAGAGTATCCGTGGCCTCGCCTGAATCGTTCGCTGTCGAGTTGGTGGACGCCTCTGACGCCGGTGACGCTCCCGGTTCCGGCGGGACAGGGAGCTGAAGGTCTTCGTAATACAACCGACGGAGGATGCCGCGCAGCTGTTGATACTGGTCCTGGACACTGCCTTGAAGTGTCGCAGTCTGGTTTTCCAGGTCCATGGTGTAAGGCATCAGCTCGGTTTCTGCGGCGGAGGCCACTTCGCGCATCACCTCAGCATGCATCGCTGCTTCATTGCGTTTCATGACGGCGCTTTTGATTAAGGTCACGCCTCCGGCGATGGAGACAAGTCCAGACATGTCCACGAAAGCGTTGTCACTGCCGTAGATGCCGCCGATCCCGCTGACGATGGCGATGGCACCACCCAGCATGCGCGCATTTGACTGGGCACGCAGGTCTCGATAGGCGACCGTTTCCGCATAGTTGGCGCTGCGCCAGCCGTTGTAGGACGTGAACATGCGGCGTTGGAATTCCGCGTAGTACTCGTCGAGGGTGTCGATGAAGAGATACTCGCGTTCACGAATCTTGCGCACCCGCTCGAGCATAGGATCGTTTTCGGCCGGCAGACGGGTGAGCACATATTTGCCCGCCGTGTCCTGCGCAACATGGTCACCGAAGGCGTCAGGTGAAAAACCGCGCGCAAACCGCATTTCGGCGGTGGACCGAATGCGCCGGAGTTCTTCTTCCGTCAGTGCTTCGCGAAACTTCAACATGTCGTCGGACAGACTGCGATACACGGCCAGGAATGCATCGGTGTCGGCAGGCATGGCATCGCTGTAGGCGTACTTGCTGGCGAGTGCGGTGTACTCCCGGGTGAACCAGGTTCGTCCAGTCGCGTCGCTGACTGTGAGTTCAAGCCGCAGGCGTTCTCCATGAGATTCCAGAATTCGGCCTTCTACGGTCACGTCAACGGCATCGCTACGTACGGGAACGACACGCACCGCGCCCCAGTTACCGGTGCTTTGCATGAGGTTTTTCGCCACATAGGGCATGTAGTTGGCTTCAGCGCGCCTTACTTCTGGCTGAATCAGTTTGTCGATCTGCTCGTCATAGTCCTCTGGCACATTGGGATCGAAGATCGCAATCCCAACGTCCAGTAACAGATCTTCGGACAGAATCTGGGTGCTTTGGGTCGGCGGCGTCATATCCACCGACCGGACTTCCTTGTTCACACAACCAGACAGTGTGGCGAGGAAAACGAAAACAACGAGAACAAAGGCGAGCAGCCGACGTCCCGTGTCGAAAAACCGACGCAGCACTGTACCGGTCCGACGCGGCAAAGGACCTCGTTCGTCTCGGCCAAGTCCGCCTATCAGTGCGAGATTGCTGATGTGTTGCATGAGTTCGGTCATCGACGTGCTCAATTCATCGCCGTGAGAGACGGGACCCATACGTTGTCACAGGATGCATGTCACCAATACCCCAAGGTTGTCAGCGCTTCTTGTATTTTTGATAGTCGGCCCAGAGCTTTTCCCGAATCGCAGGATCGGTCTCGGCCATCGCTGCCTCACGCAGCTGGCGGGCGATGACGTCGTCGTCGCGGGCATCATCGACATCTTTTGGAATGCCAGCAGTCCGATTCGGTGCACCCGGTGCACGACTGATGGCGGAGGGACCGTCCGGAAGTGCACCCATGTCGGGGGCGTTGTTTCCATCACCGTCGCCACCACCGACGCCGCTGTTGCCAGACTTGCTGCCGCCACGCGCAATGCCTGTCGCACCTCGCGCATTTCCACCACCGGCGTTGGGCGTGGAAGCGGCTTTGTCTCGAATGGCACTACGTTCCGCCATGATGCCGCCGTCAAAGTCCTCGAGTGCTTCCTCGAGGTCCCCGGCTGCACCAGAACCTTTCTTTCCCGGTACACCGTCAGGGTTTGAACCACCGGTTTGGTCTGTGTTGCCGGCGCCGCCAGTGATGTCCACGGGCACTTCTGGCAGCTGGCTGCCTTTTTCCCAGCCCTCGTCGGAACCGTCACCCTTGCCCCGATCATCCCAGGTAGGTACGCCGGATGAACCACGGGATTGCCCCGACTGTTGATCGCCTTCGCCTTCACCCGTGTTACCTTCTTCGGCATCACTTTCGTCATCACTGGGTTGTCCACCACTCGAGCCGCCTGAGCCGGGTAAGCCGCCACTGCCGATGTCCGGTATCTGACTCGAGCTCATCGGTCCGGATGAACCTGAGCTGCCAGACTCTCCGGAGCTACCCGGATCCCCCGGCATGCCCGGTGCACCAGGCATTCCTGGAGGGCCAGGCATCCCCGGCATCCCAGCAGGGCTTGGCAACCCTGACTGTCCAGGCAGTCCTGACGGCCCCGGCATTCCTGACGAACCGGGCATCCCCGGCATGCCGCCAGAGGAGGAACTTGATGAGGAACTGCTCGACGAACTCGGCATGGAGGGGCTGGGGAGGTTCGGTTGAGGGAGTGGCGTGATGGGTGCACAACCCCACAACACCACTAACAAACCGGCCAACGGTAAACGGTTGGTTGGACGGGTAGGTAGGCGGGTAGGTAGACGGGTAGATTGATGCTTCACGTGCCTGCGCGTCCTGATGTGCGGAGCTGAATGTGTCATCGAAGTCTTATCCGGCGGCCCGTTAGCCCGACGTTAGAGGTTGATCGCTGAACGCTGGCTGTACCGATAGCGTGATCATGCATTGTCCTATTCAACCTGCCTGTCAGCCTGCCTGGGGTTCGTCTGCTGGAGCCGGAGCCGCTTCGATCTTCCCCACGGGTTCCTTGGCATTCTTGATCGCCGGCTCCGCGGGTAAGGTTTTTTCTTTTTTGGGGTAGAACTTGTACTCGTACAGGAACGACTGCTCTGTGGCGGCAGCAAGTTGATCTTCCACGAGCGGCGGCCGATATCGCGCGATCCGCATGCTGCGACGCACCCGATATTCCATATTCGACTCAGGTTGAACTTCGAGCGTCACCAATTCGTTAACGTCCCCATCCGCAGTGACCGTGAAACCCACCTTCACAAATCCGAGGCGCATTTCTTCGCGCTCATCGGGTGCGGGTGCACGCAAGGGCGGTGGCTCAGGGAAGTACAAGACTTCGGCTTTGGCGAACCGATCGGCTTGTGGCAAACCGGCTTCGGTCAACACGCGGCGCGCTTCGACGTAGAGCGGCGCGGCGCGCTCCGGGCGATCAAAGAGCACATACCAGTCGGCGAGATCAGTCATCGCGTTGGCCTTGTCGAGGGCCGATGCAGCAGGGTCCTCTCGCATCATGATGGCGAGACGATTGAGGGCTTTTTCGCCTTGGGGGAAATTGTTGACGTAAACCGTCGCGTCTTCGCGAAACGGCGTGTTGTCTTCGAATGGTCGGACTGGAAGGGTATTGGCACCTTCGACCTGTTCGTCTGACGCGCGGTGATAGATGGGTGGGAAACGCTCCATGCGATAGGTCGTCGCGACACCACGCAGAGCACGAATGGCCGGCTCCCCTTCGAGTTCGCTGTTCTTCGTCAACGTGCGTTCGGCCTGCTGATACAACGCCCGGGCCATGAGCACGTTGTGGGTTTTCAAATGCCAATCACCGAGACGGAACGTCGCCGGCAACATATCCATGGAATCCGGCTCGTGTTCGCGAAGCTGCACTTCGTAGGCATACAGCTCCCGATCGTTCGCTGCGGCGAGATCGCCGAGTGCAGCCAAGGCATCCGCCTCTTTGTAGACAATGTTGGCCTGACTCGATGAGTGCAGTCCGTTCGCGACTCGGTCGATATGTACAGCCCGACCATAACTGTCGCCGGCTTCTTCGTAGTCTCCGGCGGCCATATGCGCATCGCCGAGTACCACAAGCGGACGCACGAGGTCGGGAGAGTAGCGATGTGTCGCATCTTCAATTTGTTCGATGTAAGCCGTGAGTTCTTCTTTGGCGGAATCGAACTCTCGCGCTTGAATGGCGAGTTCGATGCTGCTGAGGGCATCACCGGTGTTTCCTTCGATGAGGGATGTGCCAACGGTCGTATCTTGTTCATCCGCTACCGCTTCCCCTACGTCCTCGACTGCCGCGGCGCGCTCAGCCGATGCAGCCGTTTCTGCACCACCGTCGATAGGTTCGGCGGTTGGTTCCGCCGCAAGGACGCCGCCGGGCAGGGAAAGACACACGAGCAGGCTCGCCAAAAAAAACGCAAGACGCGGCGGCATCATGAAGCAAGTGCCAAGCGTGCTAGGCGAGCTTGGAAAGAGCAGCCAGGAAATTTTCCGGAGAATGAGCGTTGTCGTCGACATGCTTACCTGAGACCACGATTCCGGAATTTGGTTTCAGTGTGGTTTTCCACCCTGTAACAAGTCAAGGTAGCATGTGCACCGTCTTCGCCTGTCCGGTCCATATACGCATGTCTGCCGACAATCCGTCTGTTGATGCCGTGCTCGATGCAGAGGGTCTGCGTTGCCCGGAGCCACTTTTACTTGCCCGCAATCGGTTGCGGGCGATGGCGAAAGGGCAGGTGTTGCATATTGTCGCGACGGATCCATCAACGACCCGGGATTTTCACAACCTGTGTCGGTTCATGGGGCACAAGCTGGTGGAAGAGAGAACCACCAATGCTCGTCTCGAGTTCTGGATCGAGAAAGGCTGATCCTGCTGTGGTCATCTGGCACTACTTTGCCTACGGGTCGAACATGAACGTCGAACGGGTACGTGCACGCGCGATGCCGTTTGAATCGGTAAGTGCAGGCAGGCTGCCGCGCTATGAGCTCCTGTTCGACAAAGTCAGCCGGGCGCATCCTGATTGTGCCCATGCCAACATCGCGCCGCGTATCGGCAGTCTCGTCGAGGGCGTGCTGTATCGATTGGCGGACCCTGACGTGATCTACGTGATGGATCAGTATGAGTCGACACCCATCAAACACAGCCGCGAAGTGGTTGAAATCCTGACGAATGGTGAGCCCATTCTCGCCTGGACGTACTTTGCCAATCTCGCCGTTCGTCGGTCTGGGTGTCGACCTGAACGCAACTACCTCGCACATCTTCTTGCCGGCGAACGTTTCTTATCCGCCGACTATTTCGCGAGACTCTACGCCGTGGACGTTGCCGATGGGTGAACCCTCTGATCTCGACATCGCTATTTGTTTCAACCGGCTCTTCGCGCTGAGTTTTCACACCGTGTTGGTCGGTGGGGCATCAGCACCGTATTACTTGCCCTCCAAAGCGCCGCACCGTTCGGTGATTCGCTACCGGGAAAATTTCGCGGCGAGTGCCCTGCATGAAGCGGCGCATTGGTGCATCGCCGGAAAGCGTCGGCTCTTGAAACGCGACTTTGCTTATTGGTATCTCCCGTCACCGCGAACGGCGGAACAGTCAGCCGCTTTCCTGGCGGCGGAGTGTCCGGTGCAGGCCATGGAGATGATTTTTGCGGAAGCGGCAGGTTTGCCGTTTCGGGTCTCGCTTGATGATCTCGATCTCGAACTGTCGTCTCGCCGCGAGTCATTTGCGGCGGAGGTCGCGGCAAGCGCCACGACATGGTGGGATCATGGCTTGCCACCCCGGGCGGCTGCCTTCGTTGAAGGATTACAGCGCGCAGTGGCGCAGAGATGGAGCTAGGAATGGGCGATGCTGTGAGTGTCCGGTATGAGTGAACAGGTCGACGTCGTCGTGATCGGCGCCGGGGTGGTGGGGCTCGCCATCGCTCGCCAATTTGCGCTCGGCGGAAGGGAAGTTTTGGTGCTCGAGCGGCACGACGCCATCGGCACCGAAACCAGTGCTCGCAACTCCGAAGTGATCCACGCAGGACTCTACTACCCAACAGGTTCCTTACGTGCGCGCCTGTGCGTGCGCGGCAAACACCTTCTATATGACTACCTGCGAGAACGGCGACTCCCGCATCAGAACTGCGGCAAGGTGCTCGTGGCTGTGGACGAGGGCCAGAAAGTAGAGCTTGAGAAGTTCCGTAAACAAAGTGAGATCAACGGAGCGGGCGACCTGCGCCCCTTGAGTACTGCGGATGTGAAGGCGCTCGAACCGGAAGTTCGTGCCGTCGCCGGGCTCTTTTCACCGACCACAGGAATTATCGATTCCCATCCCTACATATTGTCGCTGCAGGGTGATCTCGAAGGGGCGGGTGGCATGGTGGTGTTGAACACGCCCGTGCGTCGTTTGCAGCCGACCGATGCCGGTATCACGGTTCACTGTGATGAGCTTTCGCTGGGTGCGCGGCTGGTTATCAACTCCGCAGGTCTTTCTGCACCGGATGTTGCCGCCATGTGTTCCGAAGCGCCGAAAGCGTTTTATGCACGTGGTCGTTATTACACCTACTCGGGTCGTTCACCTTTTCGGCATCTGGTTTATCCCATGCCAGAACCGGGTGGTCTCGGCGTTCATGTCACCCTCGACCTTGTTGGCCAGACGAGGTTTGGACCTGATGTGGCCTGGATCGACACGGTGGACTACACCTTCGACGATTCGGCACGCGAGGACTTTGCCGCAGCCATCTGCAAGTATTTCCCCGGTCTCGATGTGGCGCGCCTACAGCCTGGTTATACCGGGGTTCGACCGAAAATCACCGGTCCAGGCGAACCTGCAGCGGACTTTCGTATCGATGGTCCGAAGAGACACGGTGTGCGTGGACTTGTTAATCTCCTCGGTATCGAATCGCCCGGTCTCACCTCTTCCCTTGCCATCGCTGAATACGTAGCAGCGTTGGTGAGTGAATGAAGCGGTCATGATGAGAGTAGGGCTTCTCATCAATCCGCTCGCGGGCATCGGCGGAGCGGTTGGGTTGAAGGGGAGCGACGGAGAGGACATCGCTGCGGAGGCGTTACGTCGCGGTGCAGTGCCGAGAGCAGCAGATCGTGCAGCGGCGATGTTCGGAGCGCTGGCGGACGCTCGATCGAATATTGAATGGTGGTGCCCAAGCAAGTCCATGGGTGGTGAACTCCTCGATTCGGTAGGAGTAAAACACACCATCGTCTATGTCACGCCAGAAACAACTTCCGCCACACAGACCTTTGATGCCATGGCTGCACTCCAGAATTCTGGCGTGGGTTTGCTGGTTTTTGCAGGCGGTGATGGAACCGCACGCGACATCGCCTCGGTGATTGGCACATCGATTCCAGTGATCGGAATTCCTGCTGGCGTGAAGATGCACTCCGGCGTGTTTGCTACCTCGCCACGATCCGCGGCTGCAATTCTGCTGGGCCTTCAACAGGGTGAACTTGTCAGCAGTGTCATCGCGGAAGTCAGAGATGTGGATGAAGTGGCCGCCCGGGATGGTCGTGCAGCGAGCCGGTTTTATGGCGAGATGCGGGTACCTGCGGCAGACGGGTTTGTGCAACACACCAAGATCGGTGGCCGAGAAGATGATGGTTTGGCGGTTGAAGAAATCGTGCAGGGTGTGTGTGCGCTTGTCAGTGATGCTCTGCATCGTCCACTGGTATTAGGTCCTGGTGGAACGATACTCGCAATCAAGGAACGGCTGGGCACCAAGGGCACCTTGCTCGGCGTGGATGTTCGACTTCCGGATGGTGGATGGCGTTTGGACGTGGGCGAGACAGAGCTGTTGGCGTTGCGAGGCTCGCCTCTGGTCATCGTCGGTTTTGGTCGTAATCAAGGCATTGTCTTTGGACGGGGCAATCAACAACTGTCAGCGGAGTTTCTCCGGCGGCTTGATGGCCGGCGTGACATCGTGATCGTCGGAACCCGCAGCAAGCTGAAAGCCCTGGGTGGGCGGCCCTTGTTACTGGATACCGGCGATGCGGCGTTGGATACCAGGCTCGGTGGTCTACGCGATATCCTCTGTGGCTACGATGATCGCCTGCTGTATCGGGTTGACGCTGGCTGAGTTCTGCGGTCGTTGGTTGGATCCGAGCGTCAAGTCGTGTGGTCCTGGATCAGCGGGCGCCAGAGGTTGGTTGTTGGGTCGCTGCTGGTCATTGTGGCCGTTATCGTGAGTCGATTCGGTTATCGGGCTTCTACCTGAAGGCGTTCCTGGACCAGACGACGAAAGGCCAGAACCGCGGCGTCGTGGGGCGTTGCAAACATGCGGGCGCCTTCGGGCGTGAGATCAAGAATACGTTGCTGACCCTCCAGAATCCGCTGCTCTTCAAGAAACGCGGCATTCACTATCTTGAACATACCTTCAAGCAGCGACGGTTTGGCGTGTTCAGCTTCCACTCCCGTGGCAAAGAAGTAGCGGGACTCGCGGATGGGTGGTGCAGGATTTCCTGGCGGCATCTCCTTACAGAGACCCTGACAGTTGAGTTTCAGACCGTGGTACATGCAGCGCAGGTCATCTCCTTCGATGCGACCGAGGGATAACAGCGCAAATCGGTGGGGGCAACGGTCTTCCATGGCGATGACAGTGCCATCTGTTTTTCGCCATAACACGATGGGCTCTCCGAGCATCACACGACCGATGGGGCCTTCCCCCTCCAGTTCATGACTCCAAGCAGCGACATACCACAGGTTGCGGATGAACGACGTTGCTGCCATCAAGCCTCCGAAGCATTTAGGCGAATCGTTCAGCGGATGGGGTCCAACCGGCTGAGCACTGTGCGGAGTTCCACCTCCACAGCCTCCGCATGCCGGCGTTCGTCCTTGGCTTCTTCGGCAGTGTGGATCGTTGGTCAGGCGCAGCGCCAGCGCATCGCGCGATCAAACAGTGCCTTGGCGTGATCCGGATCGGCCGTTGGTGTGCTCACATGTTGCTCAAGCAGATGGGTAAACAACGCGCCCAACGCAACAGCACCATAGATGTCGGACTCGACCCGACGAACCAGGATTTCTGCGTCGTCGAATTTTCCGACGCTCACCAAGGGTTCGGCCTCGATGCATACAGCATCAAGTTTCTGCCGAATCGCTTGCAGCCAGGTTTGATAGTGGTCTTTGGCCATGAAGGTTCCGTGTTTCAGATCGCTTGATCTGGCGTCTGACTCGGTACGAGTGGTGGCGGACTGGCAGGATACCGCGCGATGTCTGACACCAGCTCCACTACCAGCAAACGCAGGGCGGCCGATGAACCTTTCTGTAATGCGCCACGCAGCCGGTTAAGCAGCGTGTTCTCTTCGATCGCGACGGCGGTGGACTGTCCCTCGAGTGACGTGGGTTGAATCAGGAGTGCTAACGCACGCCCCGTCAGCACCGCTTGTTCCACCGCATCGGAGCGCAGGGTGTTGGTGAAACGAATGAACCCTTCTTCACGCATCCAGACGAGGGCTTGAAAACACGCGATGTAGCGGTCGCTGTGCAAGCCGAACTCGTCGGTTTCTTCTTCCTGGTAGACATCCTCAACGAAGAGATCCTGGGCCTTGGAAACACCGATGCCAGAATCACCAATGCTCGGGCGACGTCTTTGCAGAAGTCGTCGAGATTGAGTGAAAGCGTCATGACGGGTCTGTTGGCTATTGACGGTAGCGGGTAAGGAATCGAGCAATACGTTCGATCGATTCTTCGAGGTATTCTTCTCGCGGCAGAAACACCACACGGAAGTGGTCGGGTTCCGGATAACTAAATCCCGTGCCTTGAACCACGAGTACTTTTTCTGCACGTAGCAGGTCGAGCACAAATCGTTCGTCGTTGGTGATGTTGAACTTCTTGGCGTCGATGCGCGGGAAGAGGTAGAGCGCGCCGCGCGGTTTGAAGCAGGAAATACCTGGGATTTGATTGAGCATCGCCCAAGCTTTGAGTCGCTGCTCGTAGAGGCGACCACCAGGCTCAGTGTATTCATTGATGCTCTGGTAACCACCCAGTGCAGTTTGCACGGCATGTTGAGTCGGCACGTTGCTGCACAACCGCAAGCTCGCCAGCATGTTGAGCCCCTCGATGTAGTCGGTCGCCCGATCTTTGGCGCCGCTGACCACCAGCCAACCCGTGCGGAAACCCGCCACCCGATAAGCTTTTGACAAGCCGTTCAACGTGAGAATCAGCAGGTCATCCGCGAGACTTCCGACGGCTGTGGATTGGTAGTTGTCGTAGATGATCTTGTCGTAGATCTCATCGGACAGCACCACGAGGTCATGTTCACGCGCGATTTCTAACATCTCGAGCAGCATGGCCCGTTCGTAAACCGCTCCGGTCGGATTGTTCGGGTTGATGATGACCATCGCCTTGGTGCGCGGGGTGATCAGCGACCGCAAGTGGACGAGGTCAGGTTGCCAGTCGACGCCTTCATCACAGCGGTAGTGTTTGGCCACGCCGCCACACAACGTTGTTGCTGCTGTCCACAGGGGGAAATCAGGAGAGGGGATGAGTACTTCGTCACCATTATCGAGGAGACCTTGAAGCGACATCATCACAAGTTCAGATACGCCGTTGCCGATGTAGACGTCATCAATGTCCACGCCCTTGATGCCGAGCTGCTGGCAGTACTGCATCACCGCTTTGCGAGCCGTGTAGATGCCTTTCGAATCGGAGTAACCCTGCGCGGTCGGCAGGTTATGAATGACGTCGCGGAGGATCTCTTCCGGCGCCTCACAGCCAACCGGGGCAGGGTTACCAATGTTGAGTTTGAGGACCTTGTGACCGTCTTCTTCCATACGCTTGGCTTCGTCGAGTACCGGACCACGAATGTCATAGCAGACGTTGTCCAGTTTGCGGGACTTCGCGAAGACACGGGGTTTGCGCGAGGTGAGAGGGGTGATCTTGGGGGTGTTGGGTTCCATGGTGCTCTGCCGGGTCAGGGCGTTACTGCTTTTGGTGCAAGCGGTTACGCGCTTAAGATAGGGTTTACCTCAGAAATGTTAGCAGGATGGTCATGAACAAGGTATCCGAGCCCCGTGTCATCAAAACGGAAGAAGAGTGGAAAGCAGAACTGAGCCCTGAGGAGTACGAAGTCACCCGCTGTTCAGCGACAGAACGCGCGTTTACGGGTCTTTATTGGGACACGAAGACCCCCGGCATCTACAACTGCAAATGCTGCAAAACGCCGCTTTTCGATTCCAACACAAAGTACGACTCCGGCACGGGTTGGCCGAGCTTCTGGCAGCCCCTTACCAAAGAAGCGGTCGCCACTAAAGAAGACATGAGTTATGGCATGCGACGCTTGGAAGTGGTCTGTGCCACCTGTGACGCGCATCTCGGCCATGTGTTTCCCGACGGTCCAAATCCTTCAGGGCTGCGCTTCTGCATGAACTCCGCTTCCCTCGACCTTAATCCGCGCGAGGGCTGAGCAACCATGCATCCCGGAGTTTTCGCCGAGCAGAATCCCGGCAAGATCGCCTACGTCATGGCCGAGACTGGACAGACGGTGACCTTTGGTGAGCTGGAAGCCCGTGCCAATCAAGGCGCACATCTCTTTCGCAAGCTGGGGCTGAATAAAGGCGATCACATCGCCATCCTGCTCGAGAATCATCCGCGCTTTTTTCAAATCGTGTGGGCAGCGCAACGCAGTGGCATTTATTACACGGCGATCTCCTGGCGCTTACAGCCGGACGAAGTGGAATACATCGTCAACAACTGTGAAGCGAAGGTGTTCATCAGTTCATTGCCACGCGCCGATGTGGTCGAACGGCTGCGCGGGAAGACGCCGTTGGTAAAAAAAGCCTACATGCTCGATGGCATCGTCGAGGGTTTTGAAGCCTGGGAAGACGCGATTGCCGACATGCCGGAAACGCCGATTGCCGATCAGGCGGAAGGCACTTCCATGTTGTATTCATCGGGTACGACGGGCTACCCAAAAGGCGTAAAGAAGGCGTTATCACCACTGCACTATGGTGCTGACTCCCCCAACCTTGCAGGCATGTTGTGGGGGATGACGGCGGATTCGATCTACCTTTCCCCGGCTCCGCTGTACCACTCAGCTCCGCTCAATTTCACCATGGGTGCCCTTCGAAACGGCACTCAGGTCGTCGTGATGGAACACTTTGATGCGGAGTCAGCGCTGCGTTTCATTCACAAGTACCGCATCACCCACAGCCAG
>SYFY01000157.1 GCA_005799745.1 Gammaproteobacteria bacterium | reverse complement strand
ACACCGAAGTTCTTGAGCAACATGTCGCCGGGAAAGATGTTTGCTGAGGCGAGTTGTTTGATGGCGTTACCGTACTCATCCAGCGCGTTACGCAGCTCTTCATCGGTGGCCGTTTCGATGTAGAGATTCAGAGGTGTCATCTGTCGTTCGGTGTAGAGATGACGGATGATGACTTTGTCGTCGGTGAGGATGAGTGAATTCGTCGCGACGTTTTGCAACTCCTCAATCAGTGCAGGATCGAAACGGTCCCGTGGCAACGAGATGTTCTGAAATTCCTGGGTGTCCGCCATTCGACCCACACGATCATGGGATTTCACCATGGTGTATTTGGCGCGTACTTCTTCGGCGGTGGTGTTTTTCTGCGGCGGAAAGTGGTCCTTGATGACCTTGAATACGGTCTGATATGACGGCAGCAGAAACACGCTCATCACCATGCCCTTGATGCCCGGCGCGATGACGAATTTGTCGCTCGAGCGTTCAAGGTGATCGATGAAGCCACGATAGAACTCGGTCTTGCCGTGTTTATAGAGTCCTACTGCGGCATACAGTTCTGAAATCTTCTTGTTTGGCAGAAGCTCGTGCAGGAAATTGATCAACGCTCGCGGGCGCGAGATATCCACCATGAAGTACGCACGTGTAAACGAGAACATGATGGAGAACTCATCCTCATCGCAGATGAGGGTGTCGACATAGAGTTGGCCATTGTCGTTCAGTACGGGTAAGGCCACGGGCCAGCTTCGATCCCCGGCGGTGAGTTTACCGATGAGGTAAGCGCCCTTGTTGCGAAAGAACGGGGCCTTCAGCACTTCAACACGAATGCTGTCGCGTGCGCCGATTTCCGGACGCTCCTCTGGCAACGAGCGAAGTATGTTGGTGATGTCCTGTTCCAGGTTTCGCCATGGCAGTGAAAAATCGAATGACTGCAGGATGCTGCGCATCATCTCGAAGCTGCCAGGCTCCGGAGAATGAAAGACGCTGATGTCCTCGCGACCGAGTGGGCGATCATCCGGCAATGAGGCGCGCACAAACATCTGTTCATCGTCGACACCTTGGTCGTCGGTGACCTGGCGGTGAACGGAGTTGAAAAAGGTTTCTGCCAATTCCGCGTCGAACCGTTTTGAGGAGAGCAGGTGATAGGCGGCTTTAACTCCTTTCCAGGATTCGCCGTCGATGCCAAAGGCTCGCAGTGATTCTGCGAGAGGACGAACGTAACCTCGGTAGAGTTCGAGGCGTTGACGATTGGCGGCGAGCACGCCTTGCCAGTCGGCACGTTCGAACCGCGACTTGGCATCTGTTGTGATCGTTCCGAATGCGCGTCGATAGGCGTCGAAGCCGATCAGAATCGCTTGAGCGGTGTCGTCGATCTCTGCTTTCATGAGTTGGAAGAAACTTCAGATTTCTGGCGTCGAGCTTCTCGCTCTGCCTGCCGGGCGGCTCGCGAGGCTGCGATATTGCGGCGGAATCGAATAGTCAGAATTATCGCGATCAGCACGGCACCTATGGTTGCGAGCGTCGGATAAGCGCGTGCGGTCACCCAATCGTCTGCCTGCAGGTTCGTGTGAATGCCTGAGAGTGCGGTGATGGCGAGCGCCACGGCCAGCACGTTTTGTAATGCCAGCCCCGCGCCAAGGGCCATCATCAATGGCAACCATAACGTATGTGTGGTCAGCGTCGAATTCTCGTCGAAGGTGAAAATTCCGATCAGGATGAGCAGTAATCCTGCCGCCCGCAACAACGTGGATGGCTGTGTCGGATTGAGGTCTTTCATCTGATCGCGCCTTCTCGTCAAGAGACGATGGAAAGGGCGCCGCCGTCGATGCGGAAGTTCTGACCATGAATGCCATCCGCGAGTGGGCTCGCGAGGTATGTCACGAGGTCGGCCACTTCTTCACGTCGCACGATTCGCCCAATGGGAATGTCAGCAGCGACATAGGGCTCAATTTCTTCCCACGTCTCGCCCCATCCCTTGCGACGCCCTCGCTCCAGATTGGCGGCCATTACTTCAGGAGTGAGGATGAGACCCGGCGAAACCAGATTGACGCGGATGGAGGTGCCGGCGAGTTCTCGGGCCAGCGACACGGTCATCGTCGCGAGTGCACCTTTCGCTGCGTAGTAGTGCGGCATGATGGCATTGGGGCGTGTGGATCCCACGGTGCCGAGGTTGATGATTCGTGCCCAGGATTTTTCACGTAGCGAAGGTAGTAGGCCTTGTATCAGTCGTTGCGCGGACAGGACGTTCTTCTGAAAAGCATCGATCCACTGATCACTGTCACTCTTGTCCCACGACCCGGACTCCGCCGTGCCGTAGTTGTTGATCAGAATGTCGACGTCTTCATTGAGGCACCGCTCGATCACTGAGCGTGCTCCCTCATCGGTACGAATGTCACCGATAACGGGAATGCCACCACCGAGTTCCGTGATCGTGGTGCGAACCGCAGCATCGTCAAAACCATGAACCAGCACACGGGCACCTTCGCGCAGCAAGTGTCTCGCAATGGTGAGCCCCGTACCCCGATAGCCACCGGTAACGATGGCGGTATGACCATTCAGTTTTAAATCCATGGCGGCATGTTACATCGACGCCCATGGTTTTTGAGCTGTCGCGCCAATTGAGAAGCGCCGGCATACTGCGGCCATGTCGATGATGCCGATCCTGGTGTTCGTCCTTAGCGCCTTTCTCGGCAGTTATGTGCAGAGCGTGGCGGGGTTTGCCATGGGCCTTCTGATCATTGCCATCATAGGCGCGGTCGGATTGATCAAACTGACGCTGGTCGCGGCAGCGGTCAGTCTCATCACTATGGTCAATATCGTCATGTCACTGCGAGGACGGATGGGACATCTGCATGGACCGCTGTTCCGCTGGATTGTGCTCGGTCAGCTGCTGGCTGTAGGCCCTGGACTTTGGCTCGTGACGACACTTGATGCATCGGCCGAGCGGATACTTTGAGTGATGCTCGGTGTTTTCGTCACTGCTGGCGCGCTGGGTATGTTGCTTAAACCGCATCCTCGCCCAACGGTGTCGAAAGCCTTGCCATCTTTTATTGCAGGAACTGCGGGTGGATTACTTGCCGGAATGTTTTCGGCGAGTGGTCCGGTGCTCGGCTGGTTTGGTTACCGTCAGCCGCTGATGCTCGATGCGATTCGTACCACGCTGCTCGCCTGTTTTGCTGTCTCAACAAGCTTGCGCACGGTGCTGGTGGGAGCCAGCGACGGTTTAACGCGGGAAGTGTGGCTGCTCGCTACACTTGCGTTGCCCGCCGTGCTCCTGGGGACGTGGCTCGGCCGAAACCTGCCGCCGCCGTGGTCAGAGGCAGGTATCAAGCGGTTTGCATTTTCGATTCTGTTAGTCGCCGGTGTTTGGACGATTGGGCGCAATCTGGTGGGCTGAAGCCCGACCAACTACGGTTTGCCGAGGTATTTCTCGAGAAAGGTGATGGTCGCGCGGTGCATCGTTTCGATGTTCTCCGCCTTGCGCGGCGTATGACCTTCGTTATCCAGTAACACTAACTCCGGAGGTGTCTTTCCGGCATTGCGAAATCCTTCGATCAGTTTGTGGCTGTGTTCAAGAGGAACACGCTCGTCTTCTTCGCCATGGATCAAAAGCAGCGGTGTTTTCATGCGATCCACGTAGGTAATCGGTGATGCGAGTCGGCGTGCTTCAACGGTCTCACCGATGACTTTGTCCATATAACGCCGACCCCATCGGGTTTGATCCGCGAAGTCGGCATTGCGGTACTGTTCTTTATTGTCATAGACACCTGCACCGGCGATGGCGCACCTATAGAGATCGGGCTCACGTGCGATGCTCATGGCAGCCGAGTAGCCGCCGTAGCTCCAGCCGAAGATGCAGACGCGATTCGGGTCAGCGATCCCTTGTGCGATCGCCCACTTCACGCCATCGGTAAGGTCGTTCTGCATTTCCTGGGGCCATTTACGAAAGCCTGATTTTTCGAAGGCAGTGCCGTACCCACCTGAACCTCGATAGTTCACGCGCAACATGGCGTAACCCGATGCGGGTATAAATGCCTCCCAACCTTTTTGCCAGACATCCCGAGGTCCATGAGGACCGCCGTGAGGGACGATGACGAGCGGCAGGTTCTTGCCCTCGCTCCCTGGCGGCACACTCAGATATCCGTGCGGCGTGAGTCCATCCCGGGTTGTATAACTGATCGGTTCTGTGGTGCCGAGCAGCTTGTCATCGATCCAGGGCTCGGCGTCGAAGAGCAGTTGCAGCTGTTTGGTTTGGGCGTTGTGGATGTAGTACTCGGTGGTGGCGTTGTCATCGACAACGCCGACGACGGACAGACTGAAATCGTGGGTGGTGCTGGAAACACCTACGTAGCGTCCCGGAAACGTTGCTTCGAGATTTTGTATCAGCGCGACGGCGGGATGTTTGGTATCAATGGGCGTGAACTCGGGGACAGCGACTCGATGTCGATCCTGTTGGGGCTTTGCTTCCTGCGGGGGGAGCGAGTTGTTATCCTGACTCCATGCAGGACTTTGATTCGATCCGGAACTTCAACGATGCTGAGGTGCCTACTGTCGTGGCACGCTTGGCATCAACTCCAGGGGTTCACGGCGCGTTAGCGGCAGTGCGTTTCCCATGGTTACACAGGACGTGGCCCTGGCTCGCAGCAACACTGGTCAAATCCCGTGTTCGTGCGGAGCTGACTTCGATTAACACGGTGAGTGATGTTCAGCGCAAAGTGGCGGAACTCCTCGCGCTACTCGAACGCGAAACCACCGCAGGGTTCACGATCTCTGGCATGGAACACCTGGAAAAGGGTGTGCCACACCTTTTCATCTCCAATCACCGCGACATCGTTCTCGATTCAGCGCTACTCAATTGGGCGTTGCATCGTGCGGGACATGCCACCAGTCGGACGGCGGTTGGTGACAACCTGGTTTCGACTGCGTGGGTTGGCGACCTGATGCGACTCAACAAGAGCTTTGTGGTGGCGCGTTCGGTGATGAGCCCCAAAGCCGCGTTCAAATCTTTTTCAGTGACATCGGGTTTCATTCGACAATCCCTCGCGGAAGGGCATTCGGTGTGGATCGCGCAGCGTCAAGGTCGGGCCAAGGATGCGGATGATCGCACGGATCCGGCAGTGCTGAAGATGTTGACCATCGCTTGGCGAAACGACATCGAAAGCACTGGTGGCTGGCTCGAGAAAGTGCGGCTGGTGCCGATTTCCATCTCTTATGAGCTCGATCCTTGTGATGGTCTGAAGGCCCACGAACTCGCAACCATCGCGGCTGCGGGGAATTATCAGAAAAAACCTGACGAGGATCTCGTGAGCATCGGGCGGGGCATCACCGGATACAAAGGTCGTGTACACCTTCACGTCGGTGAGCGTGTTTGCGGCGATTTCGCGGATGTGGAAGCGTTGGGGCTAAGTCTCGATCAAGCGATTCACGCCGGTATGCAGATTTACCCGGTAAACCTGCGTGCCGCAGTGCAGTGCGGTTTGGAAGTGAAACCTCTGCCTGAATTGCCGCCAGCGCTCGAAGATGTCGACCACGAAATTGACGCACGGATCGCGAATTCTCCGGATTCTGAAAAACCCTGGATTTGGCGCCAATACGCGAACGTCTGGCGGAACGCACGTGCCGCTCAGACGATGAGTGGCGGCTCATCCAATGCAGCGAGTTGTTCTCTCAGCTCCAGAATGTGATTCGACCAGTAGCGGACGCTGCCGAAATCGGGAAAGGCCATAGGGAACGCAGGGTCGTCCCAACGACGTGCAATCCAGGCGGAGTGATTCATCAAGCGCAAGGTCCGGAGCGTTTCGATGAGGTGCAGTGAATCAGCCGGAAAAGGCGCAAACATTTCATAGGCATCCGCAATGGTGCCGAGTTGACGGAGGCGCTCCTCGCGTTCACCGGACAACAACATCCAGATGTCCTGGATCGGCGGCCCGGTCATGCAATCGTCGAAATCCACGAAGTGGGGTGTATCACTCCGCCAGAGGATGTTGCCAAGGTGGCAATCACCGTGCAGGCGGATGTTCTCTTCGCTTTCTGGATCGTGCAGCTTTTTGATGATCTGTTCGCTGAGTGTCGAATAAGCTTTTTCAAGCTCCATGGGAATATGGCCGCTTTCGAGTAACCACTTGCGATTGTCCGTCGCGTAGTTCTTGATGCTGAGCGTACGGCGTTGTTCGAACGAATCCTGGCGTCCGACCACGTGCATGCGGGCCAAGGCGCGCGCGAGCACTTCAAGATCTTCTTCCCGCTCGATATCGGGTGTGTGCCCACCTTGGCGCGGATACACCGCGAACAGAAAGTCGCCGAAGTGTTGCAGCTCTTCGCCATTCACTTGTAGTGCAGCGACGACGGAGAGTTCTTCTTCAACAAGTTCACGCACGAAGGCGTGTTCCTCCCGAAGCTGCGCTTCGCTCCACCGGCCGGGGCGATAGAATTTCACGATACGGAAGGTGCCGTCATCCATCTCCGCTTGATAGACACGGTTTTCGTAGCTGTTGAGGGCGGTGAGTCCGCCAGTGGGTAAAAATCCCGCAGACTCCAGGGCATCGAGAATGAAGTCGGGTGTTAACGTGCTGTACGGTGTTGGGTTATTCACCGCCGCAGTGTAACAGTCGAGAGATCACTCAGGGGTTCGAGCGGCAACCCACCAAACCACTTCGGTTGCACCTGCGCGGATGAGTGCGCTAGTTGCCGAAGTGAGTGTGGCACCGGTGGTGTACACGTCATCGACGAGGGCGATGGATTTACCTTGTACGGCGGGCGACGCAACGAACGCATGGCGGACATTGGCGACTCGCTCTGAACGTGGGAGGTCAGCCTGTGCGCGGGTGTGTCGGCGCCGGCACAGGAGGCTTTCGTTAACTGGCCAGTGAACGCTCGTGGTGATGGCGATGGCGATGGCGATGGCGTTGGCGAGCCCGAGGGCTTGAATGTGACCCCGCCAAAACAGACGCCAGCGAGACAGTGGCTTGGGCACGATAAATTCCGAAAGCACGCGGCCTTGCGTCTTGGCGTGAATGTTGTTGGCGACGAGCTCACCGAGTACTTTTCCAGCGCGCCAGCCTTGGCGAAATTTGAATTCACGAATCCACGCGGCAACGGCATCGCGGTACAGGAAGGGAGCGATGGCCCCCGCACAGGGTGGCGGATGCATCGTGCATTGCGTGCAGAGTAGGTGAGCGGATGACGGCATCGGCAACGCGCATCGTTCACACGCCAGTGAATTTACAGGGAGGCACTGCTCCCAGTACTCGCAGAGGTCGATGTCACGGTCGACGGACAGTTCGCAGAGCAGACAGTAATGTGGAAAGAGTGCTGAAAAACGCCCCATCGTGATGCTCCTGAACGTACGCGCATGATGGGTGAACGCTGCAATGTGATGCAGTTCGTAGATTCACAAAATCCTGTAGCTGATTGCCGTGAATGTGCCACGGAACGTGCCTACATTGGCGGCAGTGTCGAATGCAGTCGTCGGAGGACGGTATGGCAGTCAACCCAGTGATGAGCACCGGTATCGCAGGCATCCAGTACGGCATACGCGGCATGGACCAGGCGGCCCATGAAATCGCGTCCCTGAACAAAGAAATCCGGCTCGAAACCGGAGAAGGTCGTCAGGCAACGCCAGAGGATGTCGGTGATGCGGCTGAAGCCGTTGTGAGCATGCAAACCTATCAGCGTCAGGTTGAGGCATCGGCCAAAGTTGTGAAAACGGCAGATGCTGTCATCGGCATGCTGATTAATACTGTGGCCTGAGAAAAGAGAGTGGCCTGAGAAGAGAGAGTGGCCTGACAAAATTAGTGGCCTGAGAAAAATTAAACGACCCTCGCCGGATCGGTGGACGCGACAGAATTTTAGCGATGGCATCAATCAAGGATATGCGGTTCGTCATTCACGACGTGTTCGACACCGCCGCGCATTTTCGGAGCCTCCTAGGCGATGATTCTCTCGATCGCGCGTTTATCGATGCGCTGCTCGATGAAGCTCATCGTTACACCGATGGCGAACTGAAGCCCCTTAACCGAAGTGGTGATGAAGAAGGCTGTCACCTCGAAAACGGTGTGATGCGTACCCCCAAGGGCTTTCGTGACGCCTATCGAAAGTACATAGCGGGAGGTTGGGCAGGACTGTTGGGCCCCACGGAATATGGTGGTCAGGATCTGCCACCGACCTTCGGCATCATGATCGAAGAGCTGATGTGCGGCGCGAACATGGCGTTCAGTATGTATCCGGGTTTGTCACGCGGCGCCGTGCACGCCTTGTCGGTGCATGGTTCTGCTGAGCAGAAAGCGCAGTTCCTGCCGAAACTCTTGACGGGTGAATGGACGGGCACGATGTGCCTCACTGAACCGCACGCGGGTTCGGATGTGGGTCTCGCAAGAACGAAGGCGTCACTGCAAACCGATGGCAGCTACGCAGTCACCGGAACCAAGATCTTCATTTCTGCCGGTGAACACGACCTTTCCGACAACATCATTCATCTCGTGCTCGCGCGGCTGGATGGAGCGCCCGCCGGCACACGCGGTATTTCCATGTTTGTGGTGCCGAAGATTGATCTCGACGGCAAACGTAACACCGTCATCTGTAGCGCCATCGGAGAGAAGATGGGTATCCATGGCAACGCGACCTGTGTACTTAACTTCGATGCGGCGCGTGGTTATCTCGTTGGTGAAGAAAACCACGGCATGAAGTACATGTTCACGATGACGAACAGTGCGCGAATTGGCGTGGGTCAACAGGGTGTATCGCTCGCTCAGGCTGCCTTCGAAGCATCCAGTGAATACGCCCATCAGCGGCTACAAATGCGGTCTTTGTCAGGGCCGAAATCGCCGGACAAACCCGCCGATCCCATCGTTGTGCATCCAGACGTGCGGCGCATGTTACTGAATCAGCGCTGTTTCATCGAAGGAGGTCGTGCACTTGCCTTCTACGCAGGGCGTTGTGTGGATACGCAGCTTTTCGCAACAGATCCTGAGGTCAAGCAGCAGGCTCAGGAACTCCTCGATTTCCTCACACCCATCGTTAAAGGGTTCCTCACCGAAGGTGGGTTCCAATCGGTCAACGATGCGGTGCAGATTTTTGGAGGTCACGGCTTTATCCGCGAATCCGGTGTCGAGCAATTTGTTCACGACAGCCGCATTACGTTGATCTATGAAGGCACGACCCAGATTCAGGGCCTCGACCTCCTGGCGCGGAAAGTCCTCATGACACAGGGGAAAGGCCTCACGCACCTCATCGCCGAGATGCAGTAGACTGCAACCTATTGCGAGAAGGTTTTCCCGAAGATCGCAACCAAACTTTCCGCGATCATTGCGGAATGGCCTGCCGTGAGCATGCAATTAGGCGGTAAGGCGATGACGAATCCCGATGAAGTCGGTGCGGCCGCGGTGGACTATCTCCGCTACAGCGGTTATGCCGTCTCCGCGTGGCTGTGGGCGCGCATGGCGTTGACCGCGGAAAGGCTCCGTCAGGGGACAGATCCGGTGTATGCCGCTAGCAAAATTGACCTCGCCAAGTTCTACTACGTGCGCATTCTGCCCCGCATGATCAGTCATCGTGATGTCATGCTGGCCGGGGGAGACACGCTGATGCATGTGGAAAGTGCCGTTTTTGTTGCCGATCACTGACCACATTGTTTCGCGGCGGTCTTCTCGCTGGAACGAGCGGACCGCTTCTTACGACTACCTAGAGGAAAAACGGGCATGACGTATTCGCCGCCCGAGCGTGATATCCGGTTTTTGCTGCACGAAGTTTTTCGACTGCCCGAAGAGTGGCAGGCGATTCCCGCACTCAGTGATTTCACCGGTGATGTCGTTGACGCTGTGATTCAGGAGGGAGGCAGGGTTGCTGCTGAAGTTCTGTCACCGCTCAACCGAATTGCAGATACCGAAGGCTGTAGCTGGAAGAACGGTGTCGTCACGACTCCGAAAGGGTTTCGCGAAGGGTTTGCAGCGTTTGTTGAAGGTGGGTGGCTGGGTCTTTCCGGCAATCCCGCGTTTGACGGCCAAGGCATGCCTAAGACACTGGGTTGTCTTGTCGAGGAGATGTTCTGGGCCGCCAATCCGAGTCTCTATCTGTATGGCACCTTGAGTGTGGGTTCAGCACTTTGCATCGACTCCCATGGCACCGCTGAACAGAAGTTGATGTATCTGCCACGTTTGTACAGCGGCGAATGGACCGGGACGATGTGTCTCACTGAGTCTCACGCCGGTACCGATCTCGGCATCATCCGGACACGTGCGGAGCCGCGCGCTGATGGTACCTACGGCATTACCGGCACCAAGATCTTCATCACCAGTGGTGAACACGATCTGGCTGGCAACATCATTCATCTGTGTCTGGCGCGATTACCGGATTCTCCAGCAGGAACGAAAGGCATATCGCTCTTCATCGTGCCGAAGTTCATGCACGACGCGTCGGGAAAACTGGGCGCACGAAACACGGCGTTTAGTGGGTCCATCGAGCACAAGATGGGCATTCACGGCAGTGCCACCAATGTTATGAACTTCGACAACGCCACGGGTTATCTCATTGGCGCAGCCAATGCCGGGCTTGCCTGTATGTTCACGATGATGAACTACGAACGTCTGTCTGTGGGGCTCCAAGGGCTCGGCGCGGGTGAAGCCGCGTGGCAGTTCGCATCTGCCTATGCCAAAGATCGATTGCAGGGACGTGCCACTACGGGACCACAGCGCCCCGACGCGCCAGCGGATCCATTGTTGGTTCATCCGGATGTTCGCCGCATGTTGTTGACGATTCGTGCCTTTACCGAAGCGGGTCGCGCCTTTGCGGTGTTGGTTGGACGTGAACTGGATCGCGCGAAGCACGGTGAGGACAAGCAGGCCCAGGTATTCTCAGAGTTGCTCACACCGATCGCTAAAGCCTTCCTTACCGATCGAGGGTTTGATTCTGCGGTACTCGCTCAACAAACCTATGGTGGTCACGGCTACATCGCGGAGTGGGGCGTTGAACAGCTTGTCAGGGATGTGCGTATCGCACAGATCTATGAAGGCACCAACGGCATTCAGGCCATGGACTTTATTGGTCGCAAGGTGTTGCGAGACGGTGGTGCTACGCTAGAAGCGTTCGTCGCTCAGATGCGGCAGGACGACATTCATCCATGTTATGAAGCGGCGTGTGTGGAAGCGGAAGCGCGGCTATTCCGCGTCACACAGGGCCTTGTGATCCGATCACGGGATGATGTGAATCTTCCTGGCGCCGTCGCCACGGACTACCTTGAACTCGCGGCACTCACCTTCTATGCCCGGCTTTGGGCGCGTATGGCGAAGGTGGCTGAAGGCACTGATCTTGCTGAACAAAAAGCGGCGACCGCCGCGTTTTTCTTTGCCCGGCTATTGCCGAAGACTTACGCGTTGGAGCGATTCATCGAAGCGACGTCGGAGGTGGTGATGGGTGTGGGGACTGATCAGCTCTGATCGACTGGTCGAGGTTCCTTCCCGAAGATTATTCAGACGCGGGTGCCGGGCAACCATGGTCCGGATCCGCAGGGTTGCACACTTTAATCGCCCTGAGCCATATGCTAGCACCACCAATCAATGTGGGATCGATGGGTAGGGGCGGACTTGCATACGCTGAATTCACATCTTCTTTCGGCTCGTCCTTCGCGTCGCCTTTCGCCTTCTCGTCCCCTACTTCTTCCAATGGGGAACGTAGCCAAGGCCTGGCTCGCATCGCGCGAGTAATGGTGTAAAACGCCTCGTCACCTTGAATCACCTTGATGAGCGTGATTTGTCCGGCATCGGTCACCGAGAGTTTCGGGCATTCCAACATCGCCACCGCAGTGGGATAACCGTTTTCTTCAGCGGCAGCGATCGGTGTGTACGAACCTTGGCTGCAGCTCGCCAGATGATCAGCACGTAACCCGTCGAGAAACTCGAGGGGGTCGGGAATCGGCGTGCCATCCAGGCGTTCAAGGGTGATCTTCTCCTTCCAGTCTCCACGCGCAGCCTCAGGATTGGCCTCGAGCTGCGCGGTTGGAACGTACTCCGCGAGCTTGAGCGCCCCGGATTGGGTTCCACCAATCTGCGTCCAGCCGTTGGGTGGTGCGGCGAGTAGCGTTTCTTTGGGAAGCGCAGCGGCAGGAGTTGCTTCAACAGCTGCTTGTGTCATGCACGTACCGTTCAGCAGAAACGCGAACATGAGACCTGTGGGAAGGAATACTGATTTCATCGAGGAAATACCCAAGGATGAGAGGCCGACAAGCCACCATCCACCGGAATGGACTGGCCATTGACGTAAGACGCACGATCACTCAGCAGGAAACACGCCATCTGCGCGATTTCGACCGGTTCACCGTGACGTTTCATGGGGTTGATCTGACCGATGCGTTCAGATGTTCCTCGCTCACGGGCGCGATCAAATGCAGGACGTGTCATGCCCGTCTCGATAAGACCCGGGCAAATCGCGTTGATGCGAATACCCGTTCCATACAGCTGATAAGCGGTGGTTTGCACGATGCTGATGACGCCGGCCTTCGATGCGCTGTAGTCCACGCCACCTGCATTCGCGCGGAGCCCTGCCACGGAAGCGGTGCAAACGATTGAGCCACTGTTCTTGGTGGTGAAGTGTGGCACGGTGTGTTTGATCGCCAGGAATACGCCGATGGTGTTAACGCCTAAAGTTCGTTGCCAGTCATCAACGGTCAGCTCCGTAAGCGGTTTGCGCCCACCGGAAACACCCGCGTTGGCGTAGATTCCGTCGATACCACCATAGGTATCCACGCAGGCCGTCACAAAATCACGCACATCGTCTTCATTGGCGGCGTTGGCATGAATACCGATCGCCGTACCGCCCGATCCGGTGATGATTGCGGTTGTCTGATCCACGGTGTCACTGAGATCCACCGCGACAACCCGGGCGCCTTCTTGAGCAGCAAGCAGCGCAGTGGCGCGGCCGATACCCGACGCCGCGCCCGTGATGATGATGCGTTTACCTTCGAGCATGCCCATATCCAGTCTTCCTCAATAGACGCTGTGAACCACGTCAGCTACGAATTGTTCTTTGCCAGTGCCGTTGAAACCGGTGCAGTACTGAATGCGCGCACCCGCTAGAGTTGCACCACACTCGAGCCACGCCGGTCCTTTGGGTCGAGCTGTGATCTGCCAGCCTCGCTCTTCCATGGCGAAATACTCGGGATGTTTCAGCAGTGCAATTGCGGCTGAATCCCAGGGATGAAAGCCTGCGTCACCGGGAAATGTTCCGGTCCACCAGTTGCACCATGCGGTTGAATTGCGGTGAAAGTACGACGCAACGGGTGTGTTGCGTGCAGCAATGGTCTCAAGATCCTTCAGCGTCACGCAGACCTGTGAGGTCAATTCGAAGCCCGCACAGACCACTTGAACATTTTGGCTAGCTTCCAACATGACGCGAGCAGCTTCGACATCGTTTTCGAAGTTGAAGTCAGTAACGGGTCCTTTGTCGCCAATATAGAACTTCCGACCCAATGACCTTCCAGCGACGATAATCAGCGTCGTGATGCGTTGGAAAGCGTCGGGATGGTACCGCGCCAGAAGACCCATGTTGGTGAGTGGTCCGATCGCGGCAACAGCACACGGTGTTTGACGCAGCAATGTCGCCATCCCTTCGACGGCAGCGTTGGTCTGTGAGTCTTTTTCCATCGAGACGGCAGCGCCCTGAAGTACGGGAACGTTTGAGTCCTTCAGCGCAACGATTTCATTGGCCACGCGCACCACTTCGCTGAGTGTACCGTTGCCAAAGACAGTAGAGATAAGGCGCAAATCCAGCGTATCGGAGTTGATGGCTTCAGCGATGGCGAATCCATCATCGATGTCACGTGGGCGCCCTTCATGCAACACGCCGAGGGCCACGTCGGTATCGATGATCAACGGCATCCGGCTCATCACCCGATCATCATCCGCGCGGTGTTGAGCCAGGTGATCCGTTGTTCGGCGTTGGCCTTGAGCGGCAGCTGCGCAATACCCAACAGTCGCCGGATGATTTCGATCGCAGCGAATCGAATGGCGAGGTTGTAGTCGAATCCGGGTGGCGTGACGTAGGACCGTAGCGTACCCATCAGATCTTGTTGCGAAAAACCGGAAAATGTCAGATGTGCCAACATGACACCTACGTCGAATTCAGCAGGGCCGAAGAAGGCGAATTCGGGATCTATCACCATGACGCCGAGTCGATCATGGTGCAGCCAGGAGCCAGGATAGTAGTCGCCGTGCAAGAGACACGCACGAGACTTGTGGCTGGCTTTGCCGAGGTAGATGTCGCCGAGCTGCGCGGCGATGTTGGATAGCGCTTCATCCGCTGCGAATCGCGCCGCCGCTTCTTCGAGCCCCGGTGCGATGGCAGCGCCGTTTGCTGGCATCAGGGGAATCACGAAGATGTGTTGATGATTGAGCGCACGCATCTCGCGATTTTCAAAGGCGGCGACGTCAACACCTTGGTGCGCATGGAGACGCCAAAGCCAATATACGAGGCCCGTAAAGTAGCCACGTCCCTGGACGTCGCTGAATCCGCCGTCATAAAGATGCAGGAAATCTCCCGCAGAGCCTACGTGTTCAAGTGCAAGCAGCCGATTGTCAGCGTCGAATCCGATTCGCGCCGGCATACGCATCGACAACGGCCCATCGTTTTTGACGGCATCGTAGAAGCGGTTCTCGACGACGATACGATCAGCAGGCGCTGCGATTTGCGGGTACTTTGCAACGAACGGCACAGACTGTTTGAGAACCAAGGTGCGCTGGTCGGTGGTGACGCGCAAGGTCCGGTTCATGTTGCCTTCACCGGCTGGCGCGAGCGCCTTGATGGTCTCGTTGGTGCCGAGCCAACCGAGCGTTCGACACCGCGCCTCAATGGCGACGCGGTTGTCTGTGGAAAGGTCGATCATTAACGAATCGCCACGGGATTGATGACCGCCTGTACTGCGCCAACGAAGCGTGGCGCACCGAGCACGAACAGGAATTCGCTCACACCATCTTTGGCGAGCCCGCGGGTATCCATGTTCTCTAGGATGTAGACGCCATTCTTCGCGAGCAGCTCTGGATGCACTGGGAACGCCTGAGCAGGGTCTTCTGACGGCAACACTTCAACCGCCCAGGTATCGGAACCTACCGCGACGACCCCGAGGCTGGCCAGATACTTCGCGCCACCCACGCCGAGGCCAGGCTCGCCTGCCATGAATCGTTTTGCATCGGTGTCCATGACGTTCAGCCAGCCGGTGTGGAACAACACGATGTCACCTTTTTCGATCTTCACGCCAGCGGCCTTCGCGGCGGCTTCAATTTCTGCCTGATTGATCGCGGTGCCTTCAGCAACGATGTCCACGCCCTTGAGTTTCGCGATGTCGAGCAATACGCCGCGTGTCGCGATGGGCGGCAGATTGTGAATCGAGTACTTCTTGAGACCGGTATTCACGACGAAGTCTTTGGCATGGGTGCCGTTGTAGTAGCGGTGTTCGATGCCCATGTGACCGAGACCATCGAGTTGGCTGCCGATACCCATCCAGAAATTCAGCAGGTCGTCGTTGCCGGTCGCCTTGTTGCTGCCCATCGGCGTGCCTGTGCCATCGGAAAGCTGCAGCACAGTCATCGAATAGGAGCGGGGTGGATAAGCCGGCGAAGTTGGGCCCGTTTCAACACCGAGTCGATAGGTCTTGCCGTGGGTGACGAGTTTGGCAGCCTGCACCAGCTTTTCCGGAGAGAGGTTGTTGATTGCGCCCAGAGTGTCGTCTGTACCGTAGCGTGATGGATACCAGTCATCGGCGTGGACTGTGCTGACGGTCAGAAGTGCAGCGAACAATAAAAGTGAGCGCATGTTGATCTCCCCCCGGTTGAAGTCGGGGGAGCATAACAAACCGGAGTGGAGGTTGGGGTTAGTGAACCCTGGGTTTATATCGAAGAGGAGGTAGAGAGGCGCTTCGGCAACTTCCGATAGATATCCCCAAACGCCCCATTCGACATGATGACGATGTGCCTGCGGTGTTTCGCCGGTTTCGCCAGATGATCCATCAACTCATCCAGATCATCGAATAATCGCGATGGCACGACACAGTCGTCGACGAGTGAAGCCATATCCCACTTGATGTTCTCGCCGCGATACCAAATCGCCGAATCGGCTGGTGAACAACAATTCACGAGGTCATGTCGCAAGGTACCGAGCGACATCGTGTGTGTGCGGGGTTCGATGACGGCGATGATCTCATCGCTGCCGACTGCCTTGCGTAAACCCTGGAGCGTCGTGCGAATCGCAGTGGGATGGTGTGCGAAGTCATCGTAAACGCGTACACGCGCATCCTCATAGATGAGCTCCATACGGCGCTTCACACCCTTAAAGGAACACAGTGCTTCAGCGGAAACGCTCGGCGCCACACCCACATGACGAGCGGCGGCGATGGCGGCAAGCGCGTTGTTGACGTTGTGCTGACCAAGCAATGACCAGTGCACTTCGCCTACGGGCACATCATTGATGCACACTGTGAAGCGGCTGCTGTTGGGCGCTGTATTCCGCACATGCATGACTTCGCCGGTATCCCGTTCGACGCGGTGTTTAACTCGGCCCTGACCAAATCGGCCAACAGGTGACCAGCATCCACGTCGTAACACTTCGTCCACGTAGTCATCAGCCGCCGGCGCGATGACCAGTCCACTTGCAGGTACCGTGCGCAAGAGCAGATGAAATTGTTGTTGGATGGCATCGACGTCGGGAAAGATATCGGCGTGGTCGTGTTCGAGGTTGTTGATGATCAACGTACGGGGTCGATAGTGCAGAAACTTCGAGCGGCGATCGAAATAGCACGTGTCGTACTCATCCGCTTCAACGACAAAGAAGGGTGTTGTGCCAAGCGCTGCTGAACGATCGAAATTCGCGGGTACACCGCCGATGAGAAAGCCCGGGTCGAGTCCTGCGCATTGCAGGATCCACGCCAGCATGCTCGTGGTCGTGCTCTTACCGTGTGTACCGGAAACAGCGATAACCCAACGATCCTGGAGGATAGTCTTACCAAGCCATTCAGCACCGGACGTGTAAGGCAGCCCAGACTCGAGGACGTATTCAACGCCGGCATGACCACGTGGGAGCCCCGCGTTGCCGACGACCACCAGATCGGGACGTGGATTGAGCTGTGCCGGATCAAACCCTTCGAAGACCGTGATACCCGCCGCAGCGAGCTGATCGCTCATCGGCGGATAGAGTTTCTTATCGCTACCACTGACCTCGAAGCCTGCATCTTTTGCGAGCATCGCAAGGCTGCCCATCAACGTGCCGCCGATCCCTAAGAAATACAGACGTCCACTTTGAACTTGAATCATGCGGGTAATTCCAATGCAGCCTGGCTCACCACGGTGCACAAGAACCACATGCCGAGTGCTACGCCCAAGGCCGGCGCAAAGCGGATTTCGAGAGCCTGATGCAGGATGTGTCCGTAGATCGCCATGTTCCACATGAAAAAGATGAAGATAGCCGAGCTGGCTGCCCCATCCGAAATGATGCGAAGGAGGGGGAGGAGTGCGCCGAGCATAGCGGTCATCAAGAGATCACTCCCGAATACCGCAGTGAGCGTTGCCGGAAAACGTACGTCGAGGCTTCGAAAGTACAGCGCTAACCACAACAGACAGGCAAACGAGGCTTGTTGCACGACGATTGCGGTAGCAATAGACCAAGGTTCAGCGTCTTCGGTAATCAATAACGAGAGCCCGAGGCTCGTCAGGATGTTGGCGGTCACCACAAGGGCAACGAACCATCCAGCGGTCGGGACGTTCGATGAATGTGCACGCAACGTGCACAGTCGCCAGAAAAACGTGATGACGGGCAGCATGGCGTGTTTTGAAGTGCCGGAGGGTTCGTAAAAGGCGCACAAATTCTCGCACAAATAGGGAGGGTGATGGAGAATGTTCCACGCCCGTTGATCGCTCCAATCGTGGTAAACGCGCAGATTACAATCCCGTTAAGCCAATGGATGAGGTCATTCGCGAACGTCATGGCGAACAAGAGAAACGCTTTCTATGCCCAGTCCGGTGGTGTCACCGCCGTCATCAATGCGTCTGCCTGTGGCGTGATCGAAACCGCGCGCAAGCACAAGAATCGTATCGGCAAGGTGCTCGCAGGTCGGAACGGGATTCTGGGCGCGCTGCGTGAAGAGCTCATCGATACAAGCAAAGAATCTGCGGCTACCATCGCCGGGCTTCGTTATACGCCGAGCGGTGCCTTTGGTTCTTGCCGCTATAAACTGAAGTCGTTTGAACAGAATCAGCGCGAGTACGAACGGCTCCTCGAAGTCTTCAAGGCTCACGACATCGGCTACTTCTTCTACAACGGTGGTGGTGATTCCCAGGACACTGCCAACAAGGTCTCACAAATCGGCAAACGCATGGGTTATCCAGTGACCTGTATCGGTGTGCCGAAGACCGTCGACAACGATTTGCCGTTTACCGATACCTGTCCTGGGTTCGGCTCCGTCGCGAAATACGTGGCGGTTTCAACACGTGAAGCAGCGCTTGATGTCGCGTCCATGTGCGAGACCTCGACAAAGGTTTTCATTATGGAAGTGATGGGTCGACGCGCCGGTTGGATTGCCGCCGCTGCTGGTCTTGCCCAGGAAGAACTCGATGATGCACCCCATATCATCGTTCTGCCCGAAGTTCCCTTTGATGACGAAGCGTTTCTGGCGAAGGTCAAGGCGACCGTTGAACGCATTGGTTACTGCGTGATTGTCATCAGTGAAGGTGCTCACTACGCCGACGGGCGATTCCTCGCGGACGCAGGCAGTAAGGACGCCTTTGGTCACGTACAGCTGGGTGGTATTGCACCCACTGTCGCGCAGATGATCAAGGACAAACTCGGCTACAAGTACCACTGGGCAGTCGCCGACTATTTGCAGCGCGCAGCGCGGCATATCGCTTCGAAGACCGATGTTGATCAGGCGTATGCCCTCGGTAAAGCGGCCGTTGAATTCGCGCTCGCTGGAAAAAACGCCATCATGCCAACCATCGTACGAAGGAGTGACCACCCGTATAAGTGGACGATTGGCGAAGCCTCTCTCGACAAGGTGGCCAACGTTGAACGCAAGATGCCGAAGAACTTCATCAGCAAAGATGGTTTTGGCATCACCGCTGCGGCCAAACGTTACCTCGCGCCGCTGATTGCAGGTGAAGATCCGCCGAAGTTTCGTAACGGACTACCCCAGTATGTGAAGCTCAAAGGGGTGCTCGTGCCGAAAAAGTTGCCGGAGTTTGTATGACCGATGCCGGCATGAATGAAGCAATGCTGGCTTCCCTCGAACTCGCGGCAGAGAAATCCGGCGACATCGCCCCTGCGATCTATGACCGATATTTCGAACGCTGTCCTGATTCACGCGCCATCATGTTTCATACCGATGAATACATGCGTGGGCGAATGTTGGGAGAAGTGTTTCGTCTCTTCATGAGCGAAGGTGTCGCCGAAGAGCGCGAGTACCTGGCGTTTGAAACCACGAACCATCGCGCCTATGGCGCCGCACCTCACATGTACGAAAACGTATTGTTGGCCGTACGAGATGTGGTGCAGAACGTCTTGGGTGATGATTTCACTGCGGAAGTGAATGCGGCATGGGAGCGACGGGTGAGTGAGCTCCTCGGCATCATTCGTCCTCTCACCACCTCATGAGCATGCGCGCACCCTGAACGGCAGTAGCCATAGTCAAAGTTTGGAAGCTGCACTTGTTTTTGGATAACGCAGCTTTCGCACACCGATACTTCTCTAGAAGTTCTCGAACTTTCGATATTCGAACGCTGGAGTCGTCTTGGACCCCACTCCAACTGGCAAGGCCATCCTGCCCATTAGGTCTTCTATGAAGTTTGTGTCCTCGCTTTCACAACAGGCGGTCTGGCTATCCCGCGAACTCAATCCCGACGCCCTGCACTTCAATTTGATGTGGCAATCGACATTGAGGGGCCGCTCAACGTAGAGCGATTGCGAGACGGCGTGCGGACGATTGTGGATCGCCACGAAGCGCTACGAACTCGATTCGTCGAAGAAGGTGGAGAGTTATTCCAGGTTGTCGAAGATTCGTTGGTTCTTGAACTGAGTGTCTTCACGCTGGATACCACCACTGACAACGACCGCAGTATCCAAATGCAGGAGATCGGTCGCACTTTTTCCATCCAACCATTCGACTTGGAGAGTGGCCCGCTTCTCCGTATTGGACTGATAAAACGTTCGTCCACACATCACCGTTTCTTGTTCGCCGTACATCATCTTGTTTTTGATGGCGGCTCATGGCCGGTGCTTGTCAATGAACTGCTCTCGCTATATGGCGGCGAGATGCTTGCGCCAGTTGAGATGCAATATCGCAGCTATGTTGAGTGGCAAGATCAGCTGACGGAAACCGGCAAATGGGCTGATGCCGCACGACATTGGTCTTATGTTGCCGCCGCAGAACCTGCCAACTTCGACATGATCTTGGACCGTTCGAGATGTCCGTCGATGAGCCTGGATGCCGGAGTCTACTCACACCTTCTGCCGGAGACGCTGGTGGATGCGTTACGGGATGTGAGCAAACATGCTGGAAGCACTTTGTTCAAAACGTTGTTCGCCGCGTTCTGTGTACTTCTCCATAAGCTTTCAGATACGCGGGACGTGGTCGTTCGCTCAACTTTGACGGGTCGAGCGCGAGAGGAAGTCGAACAGGGTATTGGCTACTACGTGAACACCACCGTGGTGCGAGCACAAGTTAGCCGCGGCACGTCCTTTCTGGAGATCGTGCGCCAGATTACTCGTAAGTTTGACGATGCGGTCGAAAACGAAGCGTTCCTCTTCGAAGGAGTTTGCAAGCGAATCGAGGAGCTTGCGCACCTCATTGATGTCTCGGTCGCAAACGTTAGCCTGACCAAAATGCCGGCCCCATTGGAGCGGAAAGTTGGCAGCACTAGGTTCAGCGACGCACGTACCTTCCTCGAAGCAGGCCCCAGCGATCTTGCGGTCTACAGTCAAGAAGTCGCAGGGCGCATACGGCTAACCAGCGTCTTCCGGCGCGGCGTCTTTGAGGATCGCACGATCGCTTGGCTGATGCGGTGTTTTCAAACCCTGGTCGAAAACTCAGTTCGAGATGTCGGCCTGCACGTGGCTGATCTGAAGCTTCTACGGGATGAAGACAGAGGGAAACTGGACCTCGCGCGGAATTTGATCGAACCGGGAACACCTTTTGAAACGTTCCCGGCGGAGGCGATCGAACGACCGATTGCAGATCGATTTCATTTACAGGTCGATCGTGTCTCACAGAACTTCGCCGTTGTAACTCGTCAGAATGCATGGCGTTATGGCGAGCTATCCACAAAGGCCAACGGCGTATGTGCTGCGCTCGCTCCATACCTTGCTGGATCGTCCAATAACGTTGCACTGCTTTTTGAACACGGTGCGCCAATGATCGCTGCGCTCCTTGGAGTCCTGAAAAGTGGCGCCGCTTACGTACCGCTCGAAACGTCAATGCCTGCTGAGCGGCTGAAGGGAATTGTTAACGACTGTGAGGCCAGGGTTTTGGTTACCGACGGAGGCATGGTTGAGCTGGCAAGGCAACTCGTGCTGCCGGATGGTTACATTGTGAACGTCGATGAGCTCGCGAATGGAGAAACGTTGGAAAAAGAGCCAGTGATTAATCCAGGTGCACTTGCGTACATTCTCTACACCTCCGGCTCCACCGGCGTTCCAAAAGGCGTGGTACAAAATCATCGCAACGTGCTTTACCACGCGAAAACCTACGCCAATGCGCTGCACCTCAATCCGAAGGACCGTATCTCTTTCTTCTCAGGATACGGCTTCGACGCGTCGGTGATGGATATCTTCGGCGTGCTGCTGAATGGCGCGACTTCGTACCCTTGTGATGTGCGAAACGAATCTGTAGCGGACATCGTGCGATGGCTCTTTGAATAACGTATCACCGTTCTGCATTGCACGCCGACGTTGTTTAGACACCTGAGTTCCCGCATGGATCCACAGAGTGATCTTTCGTCCATTCGCATCGTCGTGCTTGGTGGAGAACCGGCGCTAGCGTCAGATCATCAATTGTTCAGGCGTCACTTCCTTCTTGATGCGCTGCTGGTCAACGGACTCGGTCCCACAGAATCGACGCTGACGCTGCAGTACTTCATGGACCACTCAACGGTGATCAACACCGATAAATTGAAAGTGGGATATCCCGTAGCAGGCACGGAGATTCTTCTTCTCGATGATGAAGGTGCAGAAACCGAGGTCTATGGTGAAATCGCGATTAAGAGTCCACATGTTGCGGTCGAGTATTGGCGACGTCCGGACTTAACCTCAGCGGCGTTCCCGGTTGATGTGGAGGGTAGCGGCAGCCGGATCTATCGCACTGGAGACAGCGGACATCGATACGCGGATGGGAGTTTTGGTTTTTGTGGACGACGCGATCATCAGGTGAAAGTCCGAGGCTTTCGGATTGAACTCGGCGAAATCGAAGCGGCTTTGGCTCAACATCCAGATATCCTTGAGTGCGCTGTAGTTGCCAGAATGGATGGCAAAGGGGACCAGACCGCTGTGGCCTACATTGTGCCGCGCACACCCAATCCCACCAGTCACGAGCTAAAGCAATTTCTTCGCAATCGGATTCCTCACTTTATAGTGCCAAGTGCGTTCGTGCGTTTGGAATCCTTCACGTTGACGGAGAGCGGGAAAGTGAATCGGCAATTGTTGCCACCCGTGAACGATGATCACATGGGCGCCGAAAGGAAATTTGTTACGCCGCGTACCGCCACTGAGGCGCGCCTCGCCGCGATCTGGCGTAAAATGTCGGCGACGGATTCGGTTGGTGCTGACGACGACTTCTTCGATCTCGGCGGCCATTCTCTAGCCGCCAGTCGAGTCGTGTCTCGAATACGTCTTGTTTTCGGCAACGAGATCAGCCTCCGTCAGTTCTTCGAACATCCAACACTTGAGGCGTTAGCGGCATTGGTTGATAACCGGGCTGCCCCGTAGGCAATGAAGATCTGAGCGTCGAACCGGCACTGTTGTGCCTGATCCCAATGTGACGGGGTTTAAGGTGCTGAGTTTCCACGAACACGTTTTTGTCTCTTTGTGGCGCCCGTTTCCTGAAGCGTCGCATGGTCTCATTGCCCCCTCCAGGTAATGATCTTCAATGCCGCAGCCGCAAAGTGGGCAGCACGTGGCCCCGCTGGCTTTCGCGCAAGAACAAATTTGGTTTCTGGACCAACTAGAGCCAGGCAGCCCACGCTACAACATTTCGGTTGGATATCGACTACACGGGCATTTGCACGTTGCCGCGCTTGAATGCGCACTTCAGCACATCGTCCCTCGACATGAACCGCTAAGGACTCACTATCGATTTGATGGTGAACGCCCGTTCCAAGTTGTCAGCCCAGAGCACACCTTTGTTTTGCAAAAACAGACGGCCTCCTTCACCAGTGAGGCGGAGCCAGAGCGTACTGTGCGCAGCTGGTGCGAACAGCGGGCGGTGGCGGCCTTCGATTCCTGACAGGTCACGCCGCCGTGTTGGCCACCACTGGGATCGTCGTGCTGCTGTTCGCCTTGCACCCTGTGCAAACAGAAACTGTTACCTACATCTCAGGACGTTCAGTGAGTCTTGCCGCGTTGTTTGGCCTGCTTTCCTTCTATGCATATCTGCGCAGCTGGTCGGTGACCGCGGTCGTTTTCATGATGTTCGCGTGTGGCACCAAAGAAACTATGTTGATACTGCCGCTGCTTTTCGTACTTTGGCGGGTTTTTTTGGAGCCCCGCACAGAGCTGGTTGGATCCTGGCGAGCCGCCGTCGCAGAAAACTGGCGCTGGGTTCTACCGGTCGGCTTTTTTTTGCTTGCCGCGCTCGCAATTCCCCGCTATCGAGGGCTTGCTGATACGAGCCTCAGCATTCGTTCCGTGGTCGAGAACCTGCTGTCTCAGGCACACGGTGTTGGCTGGCTTGGTGGGCAACTGCTAATGCCTTAGACACTGAATGCCGATTCACAACTTCCTGTTGTGACGAGGCTCGACGGACTCACAGCCCTGCCGTCGGCGAGTTGGGTGACTGTGTTGGTGGTTGTGTTGCGATTTCAACGACGTGCACCTCTGTTCTGTTTTGGCGCGCTCTGGTTCCTGATTTGCCTCCTTCCAACCAACTCCATTCTGCCGCGCTATGACGTGGCCATTGACCGGCAACTCTATCTTGCCCTGTTAGGACCTACGCTGGTGTTTGGAGTTGCTGTAGTGCGCAGCATCGTTTCTTTCGAGGGATCGGTAAGAAGCGTATCGACAGCCGTTGGGATGTGTTTGCTGATGGGCCTATTGGCTACCGCGATCTGGCAACGCAACCTGGTGTACGCGACAGAAGTCAGCTTCTGGAAGGATGTCTCCCTGAAATCACCCTCCAGCGCACGCGCCGGTCAGCTCGTCGAGTGAACAAGTGAACTCGAGTCATGATTTTTTCTCGACCCAAAAACAAAGAACCCGGCCGAAGCCGGGTTCTTTTCATCTGCCAACAGGTGCGTGTTACAGCACAGGCACTAGCAGCAGCGCGACGATGTT
>SYFY01000156.1 GCA_005799745.1 Gammaproteobacteria bacterium | reverse complement strand
CTCCGGCACACGCATCAGAAGTTACCGTAGCTCCCGTCCGGGCCTGGCGGGGTTCACGACCTATCGTTGCGAAGGGACCGGGTGGGTCACCATAGGGGCGCGTATGCTAGCTACATTCAAAGCGGAAAGCACCGCTTGAGACGAGGTCCGCGCGAGCCATCACATTCCGCTTTGGCCGAGACCTCAGATGAACGTCGCACCTTTCAACAGCGCCTGCATTTCCCTTGCAATTTCCACAGCGCGCTCTTGGGTATAACCCCTACTCGCGGCGGCGATCATCAGGCCGATGTCGTGTTTCGCAACCTGTTGCGTGGCCTCAACCGGCACCTGTGTCATCCAGGCTGCTTGATAGATCGGGTTCACTTGCCGGTAGATCAGTGAAGTCATGACCGGCAAATCAACCCAACTCTCAAACTCACCTTCCGCTGAGATTTGTTCGAGTCCGTGAGCATAGGTTCGCCTGCGAATTGCAGTGAAGTTAGGCGGCTCACCTGTTGCAAAAAACGGCATCAGTGCACGGGAATAAGCGCGGTGCTGATTGGTTAGCTCTGCCACCCGGTCGAGAACAAAGAACACGCGGTCAATCCCACGGGCCACCGGTTCAGCATCCATCTCGGCGTAGAGCCGGGAGAACATCTCTTCTACGGCACTCCTGAGAAGCGCCTCTTTACTGCCAAACTGGTAATACAACGTCTTCGGCGTAACCCGCGCAGTTTTCGCAAGTTCGCGCATATTGACGCCTTCGTAACCTTTTAGCGTGATCAGGTCGCGGGCCGCGCCGAGGATACCTTGCCGCAATCGACGTTGACGCTCGGAGTAGCGCTTCGGTGTGGCGCGATGTTTAAGGGACGAAAACGTAGTTTCTGCCGTCGTCATGATATCCACGCAACCCATTGAATTTACGAATGGTTAATTTTTTTTTACAGGTTTGAAACATATCCTCACCAGACCTGTGTAGAACTTGTTGTACCACAGGTTCGCCTCCTAGGTCATCAGTGTAGACCCAAAAAACCGTCAGCTTTGATTGGATGGCGATTAGCAATCTGAACTCTCGGTTTGACCCACAAAAATAACGCTAGATATACTCCGCGCGCCTCTGGAGAGAGTTAAATCAGGAGTTCCCATGCTTGAACGTCGACCGACGTGGACGGCGCTGTGCCTCGTTGCTGGTTTGCCAGCAGTAGCAGCTATCCTCAGTACCGGTCTGGTGCTACCCGCCGTCGCACAGGCCGCAGAAGATCAGAAGAATATCGGCATTGAAGAGATTGTTGTAACCGCACGGAAACGTGAAGAAGCATCTCAGGATGTCCCCGTCGCCATCACAGCGCTTTCGGATGAACTGACCAGTTCAACCATTCGCGAGCTGCGAGATATCAACGGTTACGCGCCAAACGTCGATTTCGGCGAAAACGGCAGCCGGGGTGGTGGTGGTGGTGCCGTGAACATTCGCGGTATCAGCGCAACCCGTACCGATGACAACTCATTCGACGCGCCTATCGGCGTGATGATCGATGGGATCTATCTCGGCTCTTTGGCCGGTCAGAACCTCGAAAACTTCGACCTCGAGCGCGTCGAAATTTTGCGTGGTCCTCAGGGCACCCTGTTCGGTAAGAACACCGTGGGCGGCGTGATTCACGTCATTCGGTCACGACCGACAGGTGAACTTGGTCTGCGCACCAAAGTGACCGCCGGCGAGAATGGACTATTGGAGCTCCGCGCGGTTGGCAACATGCCCATCATGCAGGACACCATGGCACTCAAGCTCTTCGCTACGCACCAGGAAGATGATGGGTTCCTCAAGAATGTGACGATCGGTGGTAAGAGTTCCAAAAAGGACTACATGAACTATGGCGCCACGTTGTTATTCACACCGGTAGATGCATTCGAAGCAACATTTACCATTGAAAAATTCAAGGACGAAGGCACGCTGGATGCGTTCCACACCAACTACAACGTGCCGGGCGGTGTCATTCCGTTTTCGGGCAACCCGAACGACACGAACTTTTTTGATACGAACGCCGCGGTATCGGGAAACCAGGGCTTCTTGAATTGCGCCCTCAACCCACAAGTGTGTCGCACGAGTTTGGACAGACCGAAGAACTCGGAAAACAACACAGAGAACGAGGCGCTGCTGGATACAGACGCCTATACGCTCAACATGAGCTATGACCTCACGGACAACATGACCCTCGTGTCCATCACCGGGTATCGGCAGCAGGAAGAATATCGAATCTTCGATTTCGACGGTTCAGCCGCACCCTTCATCACCATCGAGCGTTTCAACGACTTCGATCAGTTCAGTCAGGAACTGCGTCTTGATGCGACCTTCGACAATTTGAGCTTTACGGTCGGTGGTCACCTCTGGAACAGCGAGTTCACACAGGACTGGATCACCGGTGGTCGATTTTGGGCAACGCTGTTTGGTGGTGTCGCCTACAATCCGTCACTGTGGGGGCTATGTGTAAATGGTGCCTTCACGGTTGCCTGTGATTCGGGTATCTCCCAAGTGGAAACCGGCGGGGACGTCAACCAGATCCTGTACGAAACCCAGGAAACGGACTCCATCGCCTTCTTCGGGCAGGCTGACTACACGTTCCTCGAGAAGTGGACGGCAACCGCTGGCATCCGCTACACCAAGGAAAAGAAGGACTTCCGGGCTGGCCAAGCTTATCTTACGAACGTTCAACGCTCGCTGCTCCGAAACTTCCCGGCTTATGCCGACCTTAAGAGAACCTGGAAGGATGCTTCGCTCAAGTTCGGTCTGTCCTACCAGATCAGTGACGATGCGCTGGCGTACGTTTCCTACTCGGAAGGGTTCCACTCCGGTGGTTTCTTCGGTGTTAACCAGAACATTCGTGACTTCGTGCGCGACCAATACGATCCCGAGTACGGTAAGTCCTGGGAAATCGGCCTGAAGAGCCAGTGGTTGGATAACCGTTTGCGCCTCAACGCGACCTTGTTCCTCAACAAGTTCTCCGACAAGCAGGAAGCTTCGGTCCAGTTCGACGAAGACACCCGTACGGTTGCCACCGTTTTCGACAACGTTGCCGACGCGGAATACAAAGGGTTCGAAATCGAAACCCAGTTCGTCTTCAACGAGTACTTTCGCGCATTTGTTAACTACGGCTACCTGGATGCCAAGTACAAGAACTTCCAGACGGACGTCAATGCCAGCGATACATCGACCACGACCCAACAAAGCTGTCGGGGAACGTTCAGGCCCGCAGTCATCGGTGGATCGTGCGTCGAAGATGCGTCATTCCTGAAGCCACGTAATACGCCGGAGATGACCCTCGGCATCGGCGGTACCGTGTCCATTCCGGTGGCCACAGGCAGCGTGGAAATCTTCGGCAAATATGCATTGATCGACGAAGTTGAAACCAGTCTTCTGAATGCTCCGCAAGGCCGGTTGGACTCCCGCAAGGACGTCACCGCATCTGTTGGCTACTACGCTGAAAAGTGGTCGGTCTCGGCTTACGGCCGAAATCTGACGAATGAGCGATACGAGATTTTTAATCCGATCGCGACACTCTTTGCTGTCGGCACGGTCAACCGTCCCCGTACGTTCGGTGTTGAATTCGCCTACGACTTCTAGGTCGGGTTCAACCAGACCCACGCTAGTGGATCTGACCAGATTCAACGCCCGGTTCGCCGGGCGTTTTCTATTTAGGTAGATGAAAACGCTGAGTCGGCTTCAACCCTTCATCGCATTCACAAACGTCGCCATATCAAAGTAGTCACGCCACTCGACGATTTTCCCGTCACGCATCTCGAACACTCCGCAACACGGTAGATCAACATTTCCCTTCGTCGTCTTGGTGCGATCCAGCCGCTCGGTAAAGACGATGTCTCCCGCGGCCGCAATATTGCGCAGATCCCAAACCGTTTCCGTCCAGGTGCTCGTGAACCCGCGGATGAATCTTTCAACGTTCGCTCTGCCCTTTACGGGCTGTGCTGGAATGTTGAAGTAGCAGCCATCTTCTGCGAAGTAGCCGGCCAGCTCCGTTGCATCGAGCCGTGACCAGGCTGAAATGAAGTCTTTGATGATTTGTTCATTGTTGTGCATCGAGTGGTCCCAAGGTGCTGATTTCTCGAGTCGCGAGTATATCGTCGCCCGCACTCCCTGCCTTTTCCCATATCCGTCCTAGACTTAAGGCAGGACACCAGATGAAGACCCAGGGATGGTCCTTTCCAGTTTTATCTACATGCAACTCGGTATCGCACTCGCTGGGCTTGGCGTGGTGTATTTCCTGCACATCCGCAAACTGAAGCAGGAGGCGTCGTTGCTGCTCGAGGCCTGGACGGCGGCTCAAGTCGACAGCGGTTCTGATGAAAAACACATCGCCTGGCTCGAAGCCCGATCAGCCGCTCTTGAACCCAAGGATACACTCCAACAAATTCGTAAAGTGGTGCTGGACTGTGAAGGCAAAGATCCCAAACGCTTGAACAACCAGCTCAAGCCTTTTCTTGGACCCTTGAGCCTCAAAGATCGCTGGACAGACCTGCGTGCCAACAGCTGGCCGCGGCTCTCGAACTTTTTGCCGAACAGCCTGGTCGTGCCAAAGGCGCGATGGACGTGTACTCGGTGTATCTGCCCATCGACAAACTGCTCGATGTCGCGGCTCCTGAATGGCCAGTCCTGCCTGAAGGCACGGTCGAAGAGCTTGAATCATTGCGTGGCGAGGTTGTCGCGTTGAAGTCCGAGCTGGAAGCGGCCACCGCGAGAACGGACGAGGACTTACGTAAGTTGCTCAAACAATTCACGCAGGACAGCCGCGATATGATGGGCTGTATCCAGCAACTGGAAAAAGAGAATCTCGCGCTCAAAACACAGATCGAACAGTCAGCTGCAGCGTGAAAAACGACACTCCATGAATTAACGTCATCGACCTCCCCCTGACATCAATCTTATCCGGGCGGGGTTACGGGCACTCCATCTGCAACAAACCAATGACGCTTCCGATTGGCATACGCCACGAGTGTCAACATCACCGGTACGCCAACCAACACGCCGACCACCGTTGCGAGCGCCGCGCCGGAGTGCAAACCAAACAACGAGATGGCCACTGCCACGGCCAATTCAAAGAAGTTGCTCGTGCCGATAAGCGCTGCTGGCGCTGCAATCGCAAACGGTAGCTTCAGTCGACGTGCTGCAAAAAAAGCGACCAGAAAAATCCCGTGACTCTGGATGATGAGCGGAATCGCGATCAGCGCGATATGCATCGGCTGACTGAGAATGGTCTCTATCTGTAACGCAAACAACAGCACAACCGTCGCAAGCAGACCGGCCATCGACCAAGGCTTAAGCTGTTTAACAAGTTGTCCCACGTTCTCGCGCAACAACTTCCGTGTGACAAACCCTCCTATCAGCGGCAGTAGCACATACAACATCGTTGATAGCAACAGTGTTTCCGAGGGGACTGCGATATCGGAAACACCCAACAACAACGCGGCAATCGGCGCAAAGGCGAAGATCACGATGAGGTCGTTCACCGACAGCTGCACCAGGGTATAGTTGGGATCACCCTTGGTGAGTTGGCTCCACACGAACACCATCGCTGTACAGGGCGCAACACCCAGCAGGTCATCCCTGCGATATAGGATTGCGCCATCTCCGGGTCAACCAGATCAGCGAACACGTGCTCAAAAAACAACCAACCCAGAAGCGCCATCGTGAAGGGCTTGATGAGCCAGTTAACCACCACTGTCAACCCTAAGCCCTGTGGCGCACGACCCACCGCTTTCACCGCTGCGAAGTCGATCTGGATCATCATGGGATAGATCATGATCCAGATGAACATCGCAATAACGATGTTCAGGTGGGCGAATTCGAAGCCCGCGATCGCGGCGAAAAGCGAAGGGAAAGACTGACCTGCGGTGACACCGGCGGCCATGGCCAAGGTGACCCAGACTGTCAGATAACGTTCAAAGATCCCCACCGCCAGACCCCGTGCACAGGTTTGTCATCAGGGTGCCCCGGCGCGAGAAGTCCGGCATGCAAGACCACCTTGATTCGTTAAGCCGTTATTGCCGCGGTAACCGGATAAGCATCGCCTGATCATTGTTCGACGCACGAAACGGATTGATGTCGAGTCCACCTCGCCGCTGGAAGAATCCCTGCACCGACAACGAAAGTGGTTCACAGCGATGGTTAAGAGTTGCCCAAATCTCCTCAATCACGGCTTCATGAAAACCGGAGCGTTGTCTGAAGCTCACCAGATATTGGAGTAGGCTTCGCCGGGCGATGGGATAGCCCCGATAGCTGATCCACACGGTGGCGTAATCGGGTTGGCCCGTGACCGGACACACACTTCGAAAAAGATGGGAAAAAACCGTCTCGTGAACCACGGTGTGATCGCCTTCCATACGCAGCAATCCGGCATCGGGTTCGTATTCGCTAATTTCACACTCGATGTCATCGAGACACACGCCAGGAAGCGTGCCGGGTAGTTGATCGAGTTGCCGGAGCGGTACCAGTTCGACTGTCAATGGTGAGCGCACGGCGATCCGCAAATCACTGTCAAGGGTTTTGAGGACATCGGCTTGCCCGTTGAACCGCGTTTGCGCGAACGAGCCCAGATAGAGCTTCAAGCTTTTGCTCTCGACAAAGCAGGGCGAATGGCAGGGAATTCTCAGTCGAAGCCCCGCAACTACCGGTTTTCCGGAGCGCTCAAGCCACGTGAATTCGTAACCATTCCACACGTCTTCACCGTGGAACACGGTGTCTTTCTGCGCTTCAGATCGTGTCGTCTCTCGGGTGATCGAGTGCAACAAGGATGGCGTATACGTATCCACGGTACTGACGCTCTTACCGAGCACGCCCGCCTCAAGTACCTCCGAAAGCTTGCCTGCACTCATCGCTGACGTTCTGCCTCCCGCCCTGTATTTGACATAACTTTCATCCTGATCCGAGCGCCTACACTCGCCCACCTTCAATCTTCCACTCAAGGAGGCTCAGCGACAATGGGTCGCGGATCGAGCGGAGGAATTGAACCGACAGACGGCTATCACGTCGATATATCGGTGCCGCTGAAGCACCTGTGAGAGTGGTATGGTAAGTCGCGCGGAGAGCAGCCAGGAGATCCACACATGTCCACGGTAGAAACCGTCGCCGGCCCTATCACCGGACGCGAACGTAATGGTGTACACCTCTTCGCCGGTGTGCCCTACGCAGCACCACCCGTCGGCAAATTGCGCTTTCGTGCACCGATGCCTCACGCGCCATGGCGAGATCCCCTGGAGACCCGCCGTTTTGGACCCGCGGCGCCACAACTCCAGGGCAATGGGATGACGGACTCAGCGCCAGTGAGGTGGAGCGAAGACTGCCTCACGCTGAACATCCAGACGCCCGCGATTCATCAAGGTAAACGCCCGGTTCTGTTCTGGATTCATGGGGGCGCCTATCGAACCGGGCAGGGCGCCATACCCTGGTACAACGGCGAGAGCTTCTGCCAGCGAGGTGACCTGGCGGTCGTTTCCATCAACTACCGGCTCGGTGCCCTCGGATTTACTGACCTCTCCCACTTCGGCAGCAGATTCGAATCGTCAGGGGTAAACGGGACACTTGATCAGATCGCTGCACTCGACTGGGTGCGCGACAACATCGACCGATTCGGTGGTGATCCTGATCGCATTACCATCGCCGGAGAATCCGCCGGCGGCTTCAGCGTCACCACACTCCTGGCGAACCCGCGTTGCCAACAGTCCGTTTATGCGGCGATACCACAATCCGGCGCCGGCCAACACACGCTGACCCCAAAAGCCGGTCGGACGGTCGGGGAAGCGTTCCTGAAAGCACTGGAGGCTGACAGCCCGCTGTCCGTGGAAGCCGCTTCGGTCCAGGACATTCTCAAAGCCCAGGCAGAAGTAACGGCAGAGATCGAAGGCGGCGGCCGCTTCGTCAACAACCTCGGGGTACCGGTCTCGCCCTTCTATCCGGTGCACGGCAATGCCTTTATCCCGGAATCGCCTCTCGAAGCCATTCGTCACGGTATGGGCGCCAAAGCGCGACTCTTGATGGGTTCCAATGAGAACGAAACGTCGCTCTGGGGCTACGGCAATGTGGATGAGAAAAAACTCAACGCCGCCGCCGAGGCATTCCACGCGACTCGCCCTCTTGCAGCGTGGCGATCAACGCTGCCAAACGCGACGAACGAGGAATTGATGGTTGCGTTGACCACGGATCACATGTTCCGCATTCCTACCATCCGCGTGGCCGAAGCCCGTGCGAAACAAGCTGCACCGACCTGGATGTACCTCTTCGCCTGGAAGTCCCGCGCTTTTGAAGGACGTCTCGGCGCTGCACATGCACTCGAGATTCCCTTCGCCTTCAACACCCTCAAGCAGCCAGGTGTGGCTGCATTCATTGGACCTGGTGAACTGCCTCAATCCGTAGCTGATGTCATGCACGCAGCATGGATCCGATTCATGCGTGAAGGTGATCCCGGTTGGGCGCCATATGAGCTGAGCCAACGTGCGACCATGGTGTTTGATGAGCTCTCACATCTGGTCAATGATCCGGGTCAGTCGACACGCGAGACCTGGGAAGGTGTACGATAACATCTCACCGCATTACCGAAAGCGACGCGGAATAATTCACTACCTACTAGTACACACAGCAATACGAGGAACTCTGACGTGAACTACCAACGCCTGAGCGTTCGTGCCGAGGACGGGATCGGCCACATCGTTCTTAACGCCCCTGATGAATACAACCGCATGCCGCCCGCGTTTTGGCGAGAGCTTCCCGAAGCGGTCCGTGAACTGGATGCATCCGGCAAGGTCCGCGCCATCGTCTTGTCCTCCACCGGCAAACACTTCAGTGCCGGGCTCGATATCTCGTCCTTTGGTGCAGGTGGTGACCGTGAACGGCCACTAGATTCAGGACGTGCTGGCGAAGCGGCAGTGAGACGGCTTGGTCTTATGCAAGCCACGATCAGCGTACTCGAGCAGGCACGGGTGCCGGTCATTGCCGCAGTTCAGGGCGGTGCTGTGGGTGGTGGCGTGGATCTCGTCTCCGCCTGCGATCTGCGTTACTGCACAAAGGACGCGTTTTTTTGCATTCAGGAAATCAACATTGGACTCGCGGCGGACGTCGGCACGCTCCAGCGGCTGCCCTATCTGATCCCGGATGGACTGATGCGAGAGCTCGCTTACACCGGGCGACGAATGCCCGCAGAGGAAGCGCTTGCCGCAGGTCTTGTGACTCGGGTATTTGATGATCAACCCACGATGTTGGCAGCAGTCACCGAGATTGCACGAACCATCGCCACTAAATCACCCCTCGCAATTCACTCCACAAAACACCTGTTGAACTATGGTCGCAGCCACACCATTGCCGAGACGCTCCAGTATCAAACGGTCTGGATGGGCGCGGTGAGCCAAGGTCCTGAAATGGCTCGACACTTCAAGGCCAAGGCTGAAGGCAAAGACGCAACGTTCGACGATCTGCCGCCACTCACCGGCCTCGGTTGACCTCGATCCATGGCAACGGATTCGCCACAGAATGAAACCGTTATCGGTGTCGTGCTTTGTGGTGGTGGTGGTACACGTATGGGTGGCACCGACAAACCGCTGGTGCGTTTTCGTGGCGCGCCGATGGTGGAGCAGGTGGTGCGCCGCCTGAGTGTGCAGGTCGATCAGATAGTGATCAGTGCCAATCGAAACGAGACGACCTACAGCCGACTGGGGCGCGTCATCACAGATTCCCCTCTGGAGAGTCGCAGCCCGCTGACGGGGGTGCTGCGAGCTCTTCAGGCAACTGCAGCACCATGGGTTGTGGTCTGTCCGGGTGATGCTCCACTGCTCGACACAGGTCTCGTCAACCGGCTTCGACTCGCTGCGCCATCGGAAGGAGCAGCGTTTGCTCACGACGGCGATCGCGCCCAGGTGCTGCACCTTCTGCTGCACCGGTCCCTCGAACCGATGCTGGCCGCCTACATCGACGGTGGGCATCGAAGCGTTGAAGGCTGGCTCAATACACTCGATCGAAACCGGGTGGCGATGGTCGATTGCCGGGACATCGCCGCCAGTTTTCGAAATGTGAACACGCCGGAAGACCTGGACGATTAACGCTCTCTACTTCATCTGCGACTGCATATAGTTCTGCTCGCCTACCCCGCGCATGAGGCCGAGCTGTGTCTCGATCCAGTCCACGTGTTCCTCTTCACTGTCCAGGATGGACTGAAAGAGCTGTCGGGAAACGTAGTCCTGTGCCTTCTCGCAGTGATCGATTGCCGCGCGCAAGTCCGGCAGCGCCAGCATCTCGAGCTTGAGGTCACACTCGAGAATCTCGCGTACGTTTTCGCCAATCATCAATTTGCCGAGGTCTTGCAGGTTCGGCAGGCCTTCGAGGAACAGAATGCGTTCGATGAGGGTGTCGGCGTGTTTCATCTCATCGATAGACTCGCCGCGTTCGTGGGCAGCGAGGACTGACAAACCCAGGTTTTCCAGGATCTTGGCGTGCAGAAAATACTGGTTGATGGCAGTGAGCTCGTTTTTGAGGATGCGGTTGAGGTGGACGATCGTGTCCTTGTGCAACGCTTTCACGGGGTGTGTCCTTTTTTGAAAGATGGATTGAAAGATGGCGCGAGCATAACAGCCGCCTGCTAGAACCCTCAATAACTTTATGATTTATAAGGTTTTTTGAACGAGTTCAAGAACTTGTATACGGATCACAAATGAAATCTAAAGACACTTGCAAGCGAGAATCATTTTTATTTACACTCTTCACATCACGCCACGATCTACTTGTGGCTTCCTGATGATGTCCTCTGGACGTCCGTTACCGAGGAGCGATCCGCGACCATGTACGTCTGTCTCTGCCGGGGTATTACAGACCGCGACATCCGCAACGCGATCCATGAGGGCGCTAACTCTCTCGCGGATATTGAGCAACGGCTCGGTGCGGGGACAGGGTGTGGAGGTTGCCGAGATTTCACTTCGCGTTTGCTCGAAGACTCACAACGTCGTGAGGCTGTTGAAGCCCTCGCCTACGCTGCTGCCTGAGCTCCCCCGCCTCCAGACCACACTACTGCGCCCGCGCGGTGAAGCCGTTGTCCACCGGGATTTCCACACCATTCAAGAATCGCGAGTCGTCTGACAGAAGGAACGCAACGACGCCTGCGACATCATCCGGCTGACCGATCCGACCACCGGGATAACCTGACGCGATCCGGTTCATTCCCGACTCTATCGAAGCCACCTTACCCTGCTTGACCAGCTGTTCAATCGGCGCCCGTGCGAGTGGTGTATCGATCGGTCCAGGATGCACCGAGTTCACGCGGATCCGTTGACCATTCGCGGCGAACTCGAGCGCCGCTGCCTTCGTCAACAACCGCACCGCGCCCTTGGCGGCGCAATACGCGCTGAAGCCAGGTTGCCCGCCCAGTCCATAGATCGATGAAAAGTTCACGACCGCAGCACCGTGTTCGAGCGTTGACGCCGCCAGTAACGTGGTGCAATAGCGGAGGCTTAAGAAAACACTCTCGTGGTTCACCGATTGAATGCGGCGATAGTCAGCCAGCGAAGTTTCAACCAGGGGTTGCAGAAGGATCGCACCGGCAACGTTTACGAGCCCATCAAGAGCGCCGTAGTCATCGCGAATGGTCGCCGCAGCGGAACGCCATGCATGTTCCTGCGTGACGTCCAACGAGAGGTAACGCGCTTTACACGCGTTCGCAGCGGCTGCGCCATGCAATTCCAGATCACTCAAGATCAGATTTGCACCACGTTCCAACAGTAGCTTGCTCACGGCTTGACCAATACCGCCACCACACCCGGTCACCAGAATCCGTCTGCCGGTTAGCGACATGCCGACCCCTTTTGGTATGCTCCAGGCAAGAGAGCATACAAGGAACGGAGGAACCCGCCGTGAAGGACACCGGGATGACGCTGCTTTTTTTTAGAATTCAGATCATTCACCTACGGATGCCGTCCTGATGGCCACACTGCAACTCGCGGACTGGTTGATCATCTTTGGTTTTGCGGGAATTTGGCTCGGCGTACAGATCGTGGCTAACGGCCGTCTACCACGCCAACTTCGTCAGGGTCCAACGCCAACGGCGCAGAAGCGTTCACCCGAAGCATTTGGTCTTTTCTGGATTGACCAATACGGCTATATCGGTCTGACTTTTGCGGTAGGGGGATTGGCTGCCATCGTCGTAGGTGTGCTCTCATGAGTTTTGCGATTACTGGACTCTACGCTGGGATTTGCGGCGTCTTTGCCGTGCTGCTTGCCAATCACGTGCTCTACGTTCGCTTACGCACTGCATCGCAACCCAAATGGCGGCCTGATGCGGTGCTGCGGGTACAAGCCAACTTTGTCGAAAACGTGCCCATCGCGCTGATTCTGCTGTTGCTGCTCGAGCTCAACGGAACCGTGTCGTCAGTCCTGCATGGATTCGGGATCAGCCTGGTCGTGCTCCGGCTGCTCCATGCGTGGGGATTGTCGATGAATGAAGGCGCGAACTATCCACGACTCATCGGCGCCCAAGGGACTTTCCTGTTACTGTCGATCATGGGTGTGGCGTTGATCTACGGCTGGCTGATCAACAGCGGCGTCGCCTGATTTTCAAATGACCCGGCTTGCCGAACTTTTCCGGAGGATCCATTGAACCTTTTTGATTTCCTGTTTGAATTTCTGGACGGCGGATTTCTTCAACTTGGTATCCCTGCCCTCATCGTCACCACGTTATTACTCACCCACATCAGTACGCTGGCGGTGACCCTGTATCTGCATCGTTTCTCCGCCCACCGCGCCCTCTGGCTGCATCCGATCGTACAACACTTTTTCAGGCTATGGTTGTGGCTCGGCACCGGCATGGTGACGCGTGAATGGACGGCAGTTCATCGCAAACATCACGCCGAGTGTGAAACTGAAGAAGATCCCCATAGCCCGGTCATGCAAGGCATCAACAAGATTCTCTGGGACCAGGTGGGCGCCTACCGCATCGCTGCTGTGAAACAGGAAGTGCTGGATCGTTACGGTGCAGGCACTCCGAACGACTGGCTCGAAAAGAACGTCTACAGCATCAACTCCCTCGGTATCGCCATTATGGCAACCATAGACATCCTCCTGTTTGGTCTGATCGGCATCACCGTCTGGGCCATTCAAATGGCATGGATTCCCTTCGTCGGTGGTGTCATCAACGGCATTGGTCATTGGTGGGGTTACCGTAACTTCGAACCGTCCGACGCGTCTCGCAATATCTCTCCCATCGGCGTCCTGATCGGTGGCGAAGAACTGCATAACAATCACCACACCTATCCGAACTCGGCGAAATACTCCGTACGCCCATGGGAATTCGATATCGGCTGGTTTTACATCCGCTTGCTGACGTTGCTTGGACTGGCGCGCGCGCTGAGTACTGGACCTGTCGTTGCGAGACGTGACGACGGTCGGCTGGACAAAGACACCGCGATGGCCTTGGTCAACGACCGCTTCAACGTGATGGCGACTTACGCCCGAACCGTCGTTGAACCGCTCGTTCGTGAAAAGCGAACCCACGCTACGGGTGAATCACGCAAATTGTTACGCAGTGGTCACCGAATTCTCTGTCGGGATGACTTGTTGCTCGACGCCCGGAGCCGAGAAAAGCTCGCACACCTCATCGATGTTCCCGAGCTACGCATGGTTTATGAACTGCGCATGCGGTTGCAGGCGATCTGGGCCAAACGCACAGGCAACGTCGAAGAGCTCGTCACGGCCCTGCGCACCTGGTGTCATGACGCAGAAGCCAGTGGTCTTGCCACTCTGCGCACGTTCGTGAATGAAATGCAGCGTTACAGTGTGCCAGGTTCGAAGGCGACAGGGATTCCGGCGTAAGACCGACGCTTTGCGAAAAAGCGGAGGTCTGGCCTGTTAAGCCGGGATTCATGGGCAGCGCTGCATGCTGCGTTCAGGATGCCCGGAGGCATGTCGATGTTCAGACGATCATTCAGAATTTTCCGTAGTCCATTCAGCGCGGCACTGCTCCTTTTGCTGAGCATGGCCTCGGCGTGTGCCGTCGAGATGAAGGCGGTAACGCCTCAGAAGGCGTACTCGCCGCTTTCACCGCAAGCCCTCGAAGAGCTGGTGGGCCCCATTGCGCTGTATCCCGATGATCTAGTGGCCATTGTTCTGCCAGCCAGCACCTTCCCACTGCAAGTCGTGCAAGCCGCACGTTTTCGGGAACAAAACCCTGACGGCACGCCGAGTGATCGTTGGGACAGTAGCGTTGTCGCACTGCTCAACTACCCCGAAGTATTGAAAAAACTCAACAACGACCTCGACTGGACATGGCGGCTCGGCGAAGCCGTGATCAACCAACAGCCCGATGTAGTCAAAGCGGTTTCTGGTTTTCGTGAGCGTGCGCGCGTTGCCGGCAATCTCAAGAGTGATGAACGACAGGTCGTCGAAGTCCGCGAAAAAATTGTCTACATCCGCCCAGTCAGTGAACGGGTGATCTATGTGCCTTATTATGATCCCTGGGAGGTGACGAGTTACCGATCACGTCGTGCCTACCACTACTACCCCGAACCCTACCCGGTTTATTACTACCCCTATGACGATTTCTGGGATTTCCCCTCGCGTCACTTCTGGGGCGTGAGCTCGTGGTACGGCATCGGTTGGAATCATCACCGCGTGCATTGGGTTGATCATCGTTATCGCCACCATCCCTACTATGGCCGGTCGTATCGTGATCATGGCCGTTATCGTCGCTACCGCCATCGTGAGGCACCGGCCTATGTCCATCAGCCAGTCGCACCCGTTGTCGCGGACGGTGTTCCCGTTCTCCCTGAAGACAGCATCTGGCAACCCAGTCAACAAGCAGGTTCCCGCCCCTTTGGTGATCGCCGTGAACACACCGAAAATCCGGTTGGACCCATTGGTGGTTATGGACAGGCCAGCGGCAACGATTCCGGTACGGGTGTTCCTCAAGATGGGGCGGCTCCTGCACCGTCCACAGCTGCAGGAAACCCCGGGATCTCCATTCCCGCATCTGAGATAACCGGTCAAGGCATCACCATTCCAGGTTCAGCGCTGCCGTCAGACCCACAGGCGGTGGGTGCACCCCAGTCCAATCCGCAGTTAACGAGTGAGCCCACCCAGGACACGGTAGTGAGTGGCGCACCGGTGGTCTACGAGGGTGACATCAACGGCGAGCAGGTGCGCATTATTCAACGGGGTTCAACCTTCGATCGCCAATCGGTCGATAGCCCCGTCATCGTGAACTCAGCACCGGAACCTGTCGTTCATCAGGCACTCGAACCCACCATTTACCAGGCACCAGCTTCGAGTCTGCCTGAAGGAGCTCGATACGGCTCCGAGCATGAAGCAGCTGTACAAGCGGCGATCGAACGCGCCCGTGAACAGGCGCGTGAACAATCGGAGGTGTACGAGCGTGAGCGCGCAGGAGGATTTGGCTCGCCTTCTTTTGAAAATCGTGAGTTCGAAAACCGCGTAGAAGAAACACGCTCCGCACCGGTGTACGAAGAACGCCGCGAGGTCATCGATCATCAACCTACTGTCCACGAATCCCGTGGTGGTTGGGGCAACGATGCCGCGATTGAAGAAGCCATCTCCCGCGCTCGCGATCAAGGTTTTGGCGGTGACGCGTCTCCGCGCCACGAGCCTCAGGTGTCGGAACCTTCTTGGGCCCGGGAGCGCCAGGAAGAAGTGCAAGACTACCGTCGCGAAGAACGTTTTGAAGCGCCTTCACACGATTGGGGGCGGGATCGGGGCGACGACAATTCCGGTGGTTGGGAGCGCGCCCGCGAAGAGCGTTCGGAGCCCTCCTATTCCGAACCTTCCTATTCCGAACCGTCCTACTCAGAGCCTGAGCGGCAGGAAGAGTTTCGACCGGAAGATATTCAGGTCAATGTGCAGTGACGGCTTGATCGCTCCTTCACGAACCACGGCGCATTGGGTTTAAACTCCGAGGGTGTTCAATCACCGGCTTAAGCGTAAATCGTGACTGATCTGAATGAATTCCGCGCCCAAACCCGTGCCTGGCTTCAAGCCCATTGCCCCGACGACGCTCGTGGTCCAGGACAAATTCCCTTTGGTAGCTCAAAGATCACCCTCGATACCGATACACGGCTTTGGCTTGAGCGTATGGCGGATCGGGGTTGGACCGTGCCGACTTGGCCACGCGCCTACGGTGGCGCTGAGCTCAGCAATCCTGAATACCGCATTCTCATCGAGGAACTAACACGCATCGGCGCGCGCACACCGCTCACCGGTCGTGGTGTGAACTATATCGGACCGACCATCCTCGAACTCGGAACCGAGGACCAGAAGAAACGCTGGCTTCCTGGTATCGCCCGTGGTGAAGGTGCCTGGGCCATGGGCTACTCCGAACCCGGCGCAGGATCGGATCTCGCTTCGCTCACTGCACGTGCTGAACGGGTGGGTGATGAACTACGCATCAACGGTCGCAAAACCTGGACCTCGGATGCCGTGTATTGCGACTTTATCTTCGTGCTCGCTCGCACCAGTCAAAGCGTCAGGAAACATGAAGGCATCAGTCTGATTCTGGTGGACATGCATCAGCCGGGCGTCGAGGTCCACCCCATACGATTGTTGTCAGGCGCGTCTCCGTTTAACGAGACCGTCTTCGACAACGCCGTAGCGCGTGTCGATGACGTGATCGGCGGTATCGGCAACGGCTGGACCGCCGGCAAGCGGTTGTTGCAGTTCGAACGCTCGACCCATGCCGGCATCAACATCTCCGGTGCTCAAGGTGGGCGTACAGAAGCGAGTCGCATGCCCGAACGTATCAGAGCCTTTGTGGGCGAGCCAACGGGACAAATCCGTGAGGAGTCGATTCGGCGTGGTCTCACGGACTATCAAATGAACGCACATGCGCAGCGACTGACTCAAGCACGCGTGATTGAAGAAACCAAGGCACGTGCACCAGGTTTTGCATCATCCGCCGTCAAACTTTCAAACGCGCTACTGACCCAACGGGGTGATGAGTTGCTGCTTGAAGCGATGGGCACTCAGGGACTCTCCATAGAGGCGAGTCATCCTGCGCATCAAGAGAACGTAGAACAAACCAAAGGCTGGCTCTACCGAAAGTCACTCACGATTGCCGGCGGCACGAAGGAAGTACAGCTCAACATCATCGCCAAGCGGGTCCTGGGTTTGCCCGACTGAACCACAGGTAAAGCGCAATTAACACCATCAACCATCCGGCCACTACCACACCGGTAAAGTTGTCATGCCCGCCCACCAACCAGCTCCATTCACTGGTGATGTCGCGCCCGGTCATTTCCTTGTAGACCCTGAGGAAAAAAATCCACGACGCGTGTAGTGCGATACAGGGCAACAGGCTACCGCTGCGTAAACGCACCAGGCTCAGCAGCAGACCTAAGGCGAAGAGCCCAGCAAACGAGTCCCACCACTGCGCTGGATGAGACAACGGACCGGGAGACAAGAGCAACGCCTCGAAGCCTGAGCCAAATCTCGGGTCCGCCACATCAAAGTCCGTACGCAAAAAATGGCACAACGCATACAACCCACTGGTGACCACCATCGCTGCAACAGTTCCGACGGAGCGACTGAGCGCAGCAAGAAAGACACCACGAAACACCGTTTCTTCGAGAAAGGCCGCGAGCGCACCACCAATAAAACCACCTACCAACGCACGGGCGAGATCATCCAGCTCTTGATGCCAGGTGGAGTCAAAAACGCGATATCCCGACCACAGGAAAATGACCGCAGGTGGCACGATCAACAAAAAACCTAGCAGCCAGTAGCGAACAAACGATGAAGTGGACCACGACGATCCGAAGACCCTATCTGAAGACAGCGTCAGCCACTTGAGTAACGGCCACAACAAGAGGCCCGCGCACAGCAAGACAGAACGACTCAGGACCTTGTCCCAGGGAAGGTCGGAGAGCAAATAGAGCGGCCAGCACGAAATGAGCAATCAGTCCGAACGGGGATCGTGCCAGCGTGAGAGCATGTCATCAGTCTGCAACACGTCAACGCACGCGTCGAGTTCGACATCCCCCACAACGATTCAACACAGTGCCGTTGCTGCATGACACGATTCGGACTACAACCACGTGATGCGACGCGCTGACCGGCTCTTTCAGATCATTCTGCTGCTCCGTCCGGGGCGAGTTCGCACTGCCCGCGATTTAGCTGAAAGCTTGAGTATTTCTTCTTGAACGCTCTATCGAGACATCGCCGACTTGGTGGCCTCAGGCGTACCGATCGAAGGTGAAGCTGGTGTCGGCTACCGCATAGCGCGTAGTTATCACGTGCCACCCTTGATGTTTGATTTCGAAGAAATCCAGGCGCTCTTGTTTGGCGCGGAAATGGTGCGGGCACGCGGTGATCGGGAACTCGCTGCTGCTGCAGATCGTCTGGTGGCAAAGATCGATGCCGTCCTTCCAGAACGGATGCGCCGCTTACTCGAAGACAGCCCACTGCGTGTTCCACCCCAAGAGAACATTGAGGACCAGTCACCCACCCTGGTCGCTTTGAGACATGCCATTAACAACCGTAGAAAGCTGACGCTCAACTATGCAGACGTGCAGGGCCAGGACACGCTGCGCACCGTTCGTCCTCTGGTGCTGCTGTATTGGGGGGTATTCAGTCACGCTCGGTGCGTGGTGTGAGTTGTGCAAGGACTTCCGTACCTTCCGTGTCGATCGCATTCAACAATTGGATGTGTCGAGCAAGGGATTCGCTTCCGAAGCCGGAAAAAACCTCGCGACGTATTTACGTCAACTAGAATCGAGTGATGAGTGGACATCGCTACAGGGCGATGCCTTAGACACCCCCTGAACACGTCAAAACCTGCCCCGTGACGAAGTCAGATTCAGGAAAACAAAACAACAGGATCGATCCGGCAGCATCTTCTGCCTTACCGGTGCGCCCCAGAGGCGTGGCCGCCCTGATAGCGTCGGCTTGATCGGATGACAAACCGACTTTGAAGTTGCGTTCACCCACTTGAATGGTAGGCGGCACGCCATCGTAAGTTTGAGTGAGCCGCGTATCGATGTGCCCAAAGGCCACGGCGTTCACCGTAACGTTGAAACGCCCCCACTCTTTCGCGAGTGTTTTAGTGATCCCGACTACCGCCGCCTTACCCGCTGAATAGGCGATCTGCGTCGCTGCGCCGGTAGTTCCGCTCACCGACGAGATGTTCACGACCTTGCGACATAAAGCGCTGCCGTTGGTTTCGAACTCACGTGTGGCAGTTTTTTTGAGCCAGGGATACCAGGCCCGCAAGATTCGAAACGGCGCACCCGCATGCATGTCGAGCATAGCGGACCACTGTTCATCGGAATGGTTCTGGATCGCCCCGTTCCAGACATAACCTGCGTTGTTCACGACGATATCGAGACTGCCGAACGCACGTAGACTTTCATCAACCAGGTGCTCAGCGGCCCCTGCTTCGGTGAGATCAGACGCGACACAGACCGCACGCCCTGTGGTCGTGATGATCTTGCGTGCCGTCACCGCCGCCGCATCGGCATCTCGATCATTAACGACCACAGCAGCACCATCGGCTGCGAGCTTGATGGCTGTCGCCGCACCAATGCCTCGTCCGGCGCCTGTGACTAGCGCGACCCGACCCGCTAATTTCCCCATCTCTAGCCTCTCCTGCGATGGACCCCGAGTATAGAGGGCTGCATCAACCATCGTCTCGACGCGGGCAGATGGAATCTTCCGATGCCCCTTCCCGTATCATGGTCCTCATCGCCCAACACACCACGGAGCTTCGACGTGTCCACGAATACCCGAGTGCTGATCCGCAACCTGCCCAAAGAAAAACTTGCCGTAACCGACTATGAACTGGTCGAGTCACCGATGCCTTCGCCCGCGGATGGCGAAGTGCTGTGTCAGACACTCGCCATCGGCGTCGGTGCTGGCGCCCGTGCTGGCCTTCAAGGCAGCGCAAGTTACGCCGGCGCGCCACAAACCGGCATCGTCATGAACGGTCAGACGATCAGCCGCGTGGTTGAGTCCAGAGCAGCAGGACTGAACAAAGATGATCTCGTGGTCTGTGGCTCAGGCTGGCAGGCATTTGCCGCCCACCCCGCGAAAGCCGTCACCCGCGTTCCTGCGATTGATGATCCCGCCCACTACGTCGGCGCGCTCGGTACGAATGGTCTAACAGCCTATTTTGGACTGTTGCGCGTTGGAGAACCGAAAGCCAGCGAAACGGTAGTGGTTTCTGCTGCGGCCGGATCCGTGGGCCACCTTGTTGGACAGATCGCCAAACTCAAGGGTTGTCGCGTGGTGGGGACCTGCGGTTCCGACGAAAAGGGTGCGCGCCTCGTTTCTGAACTCGGCTTCGATGCCTCGGTGAACTACAAGGACGGCGACTTTCGTGCGGCGCTCAAAGCTGCCTGCCCGGATGGAATCGACGTATATTTCGACAACACTGGCGGCGATGTCCTTGGTGCAGTGCTCTTCCGTATGAACACCTTCGGCCGTATAGCTTGTTGCGGCGTCGTCAGTCAGTACGACACCTCCAACCCGGCAGGTGGACCTCGCGGTGTACCCGGGCTACTCGTGAACAAACGCATTCGGATGCAAGGCTTTCTGGTGTTTGACTACGCGAGTGAATACGCCACTGCCCGCGAGACCATGCTCGGCTGGATCAAGACAGGCGCGATCCACGCGTTGCAGGATGAATTCAAGGGCCTCGCCCAGGCACCTGCAGCGTTCGTGGACTTGTTGGCCGGTGGCAACATCGGGACGCGCATCATTCGCGTCGCTAGCTGATGACCTTATCACCGCTGAATTGATGTCGTGCTCGCCACAAAGCGATAACGGGTACGAGAAAGATCGCGGTGGCGACAAGCCCACCCACGAGGCCAGGGCCTCGTGGGTCCAACAAGCTCCACACCCCCATGCCGATGGCCACTTGTAGCGCGTAGAGCATCGCCCATGGGTGCATCCGAGGTCGCATCTTCCAGAACCCCCAGGCCAGCGCACCATAGATCAACCAATGCAGCGGTGCTGTCGCCTTGGCCCACAAACCCGTCAGCATGAAGCCGAACCAGACTTCCTGATCCTCAGCGACGGGTTTGATGAAGAGGTCGAACGGCATGTAGATGAAGGTCATGTAGACGCAGAAGGCGAACATGACGTTCATCCACCACGGACGACGTGTTGATTCGTGGCGCAAGATTTCAATGATCGTCACGCGATCTCCCACAGAACATTCTTGTTAGATCGTTCAAACCACACGATTCGGTAAAACCGTTCCCTTAATGAAGGCTTCGATGTTGTCCACCGCGCAGTGGCCCATGGCTTCCCGAGTTTCCTGCGAACCACTTCCAAGGTGAGGCAGCAGCACAACGTTTTCCATCGGAAGAAGCGCTTCATGCACGATGGGTTCGCGTTCATACACGTCCAACCCTGCACCGGCAATCCGACCCGAAGCCAGCGCTTCAGCCAGCGCCGCCTCGTCAATCACATCTCCGCGCGCGGTATTGATGACAAATGCATGAGGCGGCAACGCTGCGAGGGTCTCGGCATTCAACAGATGCCGTGTAGCAGGTGACGCCGGGCAATGCATCGAGACGAAGTCGCAATGGCCGAGCATGGCCTTGAGATCCTTAACGTGGGTCGCTCCGAGGACAGACTCTTCTAGGAGGTCCAGTCGGGTGCGGGAGAAATAGAAAATCTTCATACCAAACCCGAAAGCGGCGCGACGAGCAGTTGCCTGGCCAATACGTCCCATGCCGATGATGCCGAGGGTTTTACCGGTCACCTGGGTTCCAAGGAGTGAATTGGGTGACCAACCCGGCCATTGTCCTGCGCGCAACAGACGTTCCCCTTCGCCAGCTCGCCGCGCAGCCATGAGCATTAATGTGATCGCTATATCGGCCGTAGCGTCCGTGAGGACACCTGGCGTGTTCGTCACGGCAATTCCGGCTGCACGAGCGGCTTCTGTGTCGATATGGTTGTAGCCCACGCCGAAACTCGCGATCAATCGACAGCGGCGATTCGGTGCAGACAACACCGCTGTATCAAGCCGATCCGTTACGGTAGCGCCGAGGACATCATTTTCCTGCAATGCCGCAATCAGCTGATCTCTGGTCAGCGGTCGATCATCTGCATTAATGGCCAAATCACACAGCCCACGGAGCCGATCTTCTACCACTTCAGGCCATCGACGGGTCAATCGCACACGCATGCTCGACATAAAACAGTCAGCCTTGTTTTTTGCTTCTATTGCTTCTTGAGCACAGAAGGTAACATTGCGCGCCGACCTGTTTCGACCTAGTCGGGAGACACGTTTTCAAAGTCAGCCTTCTCTCAAACCAAAGGCTGCAATCCAACCAGAGGGGGACCCCATGGCCGCGCTTTTTATTGCCCAGTATGTCGTCAAAGATCCCGCGCTGTATCGCGAATACCAGGCCGGAGCGGGTCCAACGCTCGCCGCTGCGGGCGGTGAACTCGTGTCCTTCGACGTGGCTGCCGAAACGATGGAAGGCACCCCACCTGGACCACAGACTGTGATCATCAAGTTCAAGGACACCGCTGCCGCCAAGGGCTGGTATGAGAGTGGCGCCTACCAGGCCGTTGTGGGCAAGCGACTCGCTGCCACCACCGGTTTTGCCGTGATCGCCCAGAGCATGAACGTCGGCGGCTGATCACCGGCGGGTCGTACGAGGAGCTTCGGCAGAGGTCCGCCGAAGCTCTGCTGCCGTTTCAGGAAGAACTCGCAAGTTCGCGGAAGGACGAGAGATTTCGCGCCCATGAATTACCAGTTGACCGATGACCAGCGCGCTATTCAGGACATGGCCCGCAAATTCACTGCGGATGCCGTGACGCCGAATGCGGGTGCGTGGGATGAACACAAACTGTTCCCGCGGGACGTTATTCGCCAGGGCGCGGAACTGGGATTCGGTTCGATTTATGTGTCAGAAGCGATGGGTGGCTGTGGGCTCGGACGCCTTGAAGCTGCACTCATCATCGAAGCCCTGGCCTATGGATGTCCTTCGACGTCGGCCTTTTTCTCCATCCACAACATGGCCGAGTGGATGATCGACGCCTACGGTTCGCAGGTGGTGAAAGACGCCTATCTCCCCAAACTCGTCACCATGGAACACATGGCGAGCTACTGCCTAACTGAACCCGGTGCGGGATCCGATGCTGCCTCACTCAAGACCACTGCCCGTCGGGAGCGTGATCACTACGTGGTGAGCGGCACCAAGGCATTTATCTCGGGTGGTGGTGAGAATGAAATTTATGTCGTCATGGCCCGCACCGGCGGACCTGGCGCGCGGGGCATCTCTTGTCTCGTCGTCGAAAAGGACATGCCGGGTGTGTCCTTTGGCGCCCAGGAGCGAAAGCTCGGTTGGCATTCCCAGCCCACGGCGATGGTGATGTTCGACAACGTTAAAGTTCCCGTGGCCAATCTGGTTGGCGAAGAAGGTCAGGGATTTCGCATCGCCATGGCGGGACTCGATGGCGGCCGAATCAACATCGGTGCGTGTTCACTGGGTGGCGCGCAACGTTGCCTCGACGATGCGACGATCTATGTGAAAGAACGTAACCAGTTCGGGCAACGCATCGCTGATTTCCAGAATACGCAGTTCACGCTCGCCGATATGGTGACGAAGGTCGAGGCATCGCGGGCGCTGCTCTACATCGCGGCGTTGAAGCTGAGTGAAGGCGCTCCGGACAAGACCCGCTTCGCGGCCATGGCCAAGTTGATGGCGACAGAATCAGGCTCTGCTGTGGTTAACAGTGCGTTGCAGCTCCATGGCGGCTATGGCTATCTCATGGACTATCCGGTAGAACGGTTTTTCCGCGATCTGCGTGTGCACGAGATTCTCGAAGGCACCAGCCAGATCATGCGGTTTGTTATTGGCCGTTCATTGGTGGATTGAAGAAGTCCTGAAAGAGAGGATGTTCTCGTCAGGGCCCACAACTCTTCAGTGCGAGCGACGCGGAGGAAAATCGTGAATGTGGTTTAGGCCGATTTTCCAGAGTGACGCCCAACGCCGCGATGACGGAAATAGACCGGTTTCAGGACTTCTTTTAGTGCAGCACCGCCCGAGGTACGAAGGGCTCCTTGAACGAACGAATGCGAGGAAAGGACATCGACCCAAGTCTTCCCTCATAGCTTTCGCTTTGCTCCTTATCTCTCTGATTTTCTTTATTAAGTTCGCACACGCGGAGGCCTCGCCAGCGACCTTCGCTGAGTGCGCTGATCGCCTGCTTGCTGAGGCCACCACACGAGGTGTGTCCTCGTTGGTGATCGACTCGGTTAAGCCGCTGCTGCGGGAAGACACCCGCATCGTCTCACTGGACCGCTCTCAGCCCGAATTCATGCAGACCTTCGCGGGATATTTCCCGGTGCGCGTCAACAATCAACGTATCGACCGCGGCCGAGAATTACTGCGTGAACATCAATCTTTGTTGCAACGAATCCAACGCGAGACTGGCGTGCCGCCCCAGTATCTGCTCGCGTTCTGGGGGCTCGAAACAGACTTTGGCCGTGTCCTCGGCAGTCACATCGTGCCGGTCGCTCTCGCCAATCTGGCGTGTGATTCCCGTCGTGCCGACTTCTTCCGGGAGGAGTTCATCAAGTCGCTGCGCATCCTCGATCGCGGTGATATCACCGTCGATCGGATGCTCGGCTCCTGGGCCGGCGCCATGGGCAACATGCAGTTCATGCCATCCGCCTATCTCGATCATGCGACTGACGGCGACAAGGACGGCAAGCGGGATTTGTGGAATAGCACCACCGACGCGCTCGTCTCAGCGGGTTACTTCCTTTCAGCGCTCGGCTGGACAACCGGGCAACGCTGGGGTCGTGAAGTTCTTTTACCCTCCAACTTCGACTACCTGCAAACCGACAAGATCGAGCCGCTCTCTGCCTGGGCCAATATGGGGGTGCGTGATACTGCGGGTCGTCCGCTCAAACAAACCGATACCCCCGCTCGAATCATCGTACCGAGTGGCCATCAAGGACCGGCATTCATCGCTTACCCCAACTTCGACGTCATCATGAAGTGGAACCGTTCGGAGTACTACGCAATCAGCGTGGGACGACTCGCTGATCAAATCGCCGGCGGTGGCAAACTCGTTCGCCCCATTCCGGACATTCCGGAGCGTCTGCCGCTCGAGTCCATTCGGACCCTCCAGGAAAATCTCGCATTGCTCGGTTTCGAAGTCGGTCCCATCGACGGCCTTGCGGGTCCAGCCACCCGTCGCGCCATCGCTGCATGGCAACATGCGCGGGGCTGGATCCCGGATGGGTTCACCCACCCGGAGACACTTTCTGCACTGGGTGACGCTCCGGTGCCCTCCTCCACAACACCGTGATAGGCTCCTGAAACACCGCTGCGGAGTCTTTCCATGCTGCTCAAGGGTATTCACCACGTTTCGATCAACGTGAAAAACGTCGATGACGCGGTTGCGTTTTATACCGGCGTACTCGGTATGGAATTGTTGCCAAGACCGGACCTTGGGTTTCCCGGAGCCTGGATGCGCAGCGGTGATCAGGAAGTGCATCTGCTGGGCATCAAGTCCACGGAACCGCCCAAGGAACAACACTTCGCCTTTGAAGTAGCGAATCTCGATCACGTCATCACCACCGTGCGCGATGCCGGGTTTCGATGTTCAGAGCCGCGAGAGATTCCGACGGTGTGCCGACAGGCGTTTACCCACGATCCCAGCGGCAACATGGTGGAGTTCAATCAGCGCTTGGGTGCCTGACGAGAATAACCGCGCAAATCGGAATACGTAGATGCTCGCAATGACGAGCAACGTCAAAACGCGCACTCTGCTGCGTTGTTTCATCCAACAAATAAATGGAATCCACTCAAATCTACGGGACCCTCGATGCATCGTTTCGTGCCGCCGGAGGCGAACCAGGTCTACGCGCGTTAGTGAACTCGTTCTACGACACGTTAGAAACCTGTGATGCAGAACGCGCCATCATCGGTATGCATACACGGGATCGCGAGGGTCGAGAATGAACGGGGCGAGACTCCTGAGCCGGGAACCCCGGGTGAATTGCTCATTGGCGGCGCACTGGTCGCCAGGGGCTGCTACCAGCAACCGTCACTCACCGCCGAGAAGTTCGTCGAGCGGCAAGGCATCCGCTATTTCCGAACCGGCGATATCGCTTCTATGCATCCGGACAGCTCGATCACCTGTTACGGGCGAGCGGACGAACAGCTGAAGATCCGAGGCTTTCGCATCGAACCGGGCGAAGTCGAATCCGTCGTCTGTGCACATCCCGGCGTTCGCTCCGCCACCGTCACCTGGCTGCCTGCTGCAGACACCTCTCGCCTCCTCGTAGCAGTCTATGTCGCGGTCTCCGGCGACCCTGCTTTGAACGACTCAATCAGTACGTGGATTGCTGAGAGACTGCCGGCGCATATGGTCCCCTCGAAACTGCTGCGGATTGACCAGTTACCCCTGACCGCCAATGGAAAAGTCGACCGTCCAGCCATTCGAAGGTTGTTCGAGCAGGAGGCTGAAAGGGCTGCGGATTCGTTTGAAGCCCCCGCGACGGCCACCGAAAAAACCATCGCCGCAACGTGGTGCAGCATCCTCAAACTCGGCAGTGTCTCCAGGAGCGATCATTTTTTCAGCATCGGTGGTGATTCACTTGCGGCGGTGAAGGTCATTACCAGCATCGAGTCAACCTTCGGACTGCGGCTCACTTTTCGATCAGTGTATGAAGCGCCTTAACTGGCTGCACTGGCCACACTGGTCGACCGCACATTGACTCGGCAGGAAACCAACACCGAACAGGAGTTCGTCTTTGAACTCGCCCATGTCCCGGGTTCACAACCCGTTTTTTTCTGTGACCTCGACCTGTAGTTAGTCACTCATGGCCATTGGCAACATCCGGCAACGTTATTCGCCATCAACCGCTGGGCCCGGCTGCATGATTTTCTCGAGACACCAACACTCGAGTCACTAGCACGATTTGTACTCGCGGGTATCCGCCGGCGCCAGGCAACAGGCCCCTACCGACTGGCCGGTTTTGAATTTGGCGGATTGCTGGCACTGGAGATCGCAAGACAATTGGAGCAGTTCGGAGAACCAGTTGAACAGCTGGTGCTGATCGAGCCTATGTTGCCGGGCGCTACAGACCTTTCCGGGTTGTCATCTCATCGCCAGACGAACGAAACACCAGTGCGCGGCCGCAGCGAGAGAAATCCTGCGGACCAGCTGCTGTGGCGTAACAAGGCCTGGATTCAATACCAGCTCAGCCATCTGCGATCCGGAAACCGTGATCAACTGGCGGACGATCTTTTTCCGAAGAAACATTGGCCGGCTTACTGGTACCACACACTGCTGCTGGCAAAACATCATGCAGCTCGCCCGTTCTCCGGGCCTGCCGTCTTCATTGGCGCACCGGATGAACAGACCCTGCATCGCTGGCGCACGCTGGTACCTGAATTGCGAAGTTCACCGCTGCCGGATCGCCGAATGGATGAAACAACCCGCATTGAAGCGTGGCGCGAGAGGTTTACGGAAGCCCTGCTCAAGGCTGCCACCAGGGACATGTTTTAGGGGGGGTGTGTCCTCGTTGACTTGACCAGCAGTACGACCAATGCTAAAAAAGGCACGGCCAGAAGATAACTTTACGCGCGTGACTCACCGTAAATCTGATCAACCTGAATGATTGATTCCGGTTCGAGTCAGCATCCATACGAACGACCGTGGCGCCCTATCGAACCCGCCCCACAGCACCTCCATGGCTCGGGACGAAGTCGACGTTGGTTTGGAACTAAGTTACGAGAACCTACAGCTGGGCTCACTCACTTATAAAGCCGCAAGACGAAATTCTTCGATTTTTCACAGATACTGATATCAGCCTGATATCACTCAGTGTCCGGTTGGTAGCCCATCGTTGCTGGCAAACATCAACGAATATCGTCGACCTGCCAGAGCCCAAGCACCTTCCCCGAATCTCTCTTCACGGAAGCCACATCCTCCTCGATCACCTCTAACGGCTCCGGCCAGTAAAACGGCGCCTTCTGCAAATTGAGAAACCGGTGTTGCCCCGTCAACTTGTCCACGTTCTCCATGTGTTTCGTATGACTCGTAGTCAGCAGCAATGGAATCTTGCTGCGCTTGAGATTCTCCACCAGCTGCCGAATCCGCGCATAGTCGAGATGCACCAGGCAATCCCGACACAGCAACAAGTCCGCCGCCGGTAGTTCATCCGTTAGCAGATCAAGCCTGACAAACCGCTGCCCAAGCGATGCGTGCGTCTGATTGTTACGATCCACAATCGCCTGAACGATATCCGCCCCGATGTATTCGTCCAGATCGAGCGCAACATGTTGCATCCAGTGAAAATCACCACATGGCGCATCAAGCAACGACTTCACCCCATGCCGAGCAAGCAGCCCAGACAGTGCCGCACGAATCATCGTCGTCTGCGCGAGATTCGATCCACTCCCGGAAACGGATTCCGCATCACCCCATTTGTTGGTGCAATAGATCCAATCAAAGATGTCCGCGGGGCTCGACGATTTGAAGAGCGCCTTCTCATTTCGCTTGCGCAAGAACTTCTGCAGCCAGCCTTCGTGGTGTTTGTCGGTATTCATGGCGTTACTCGAAGGCAGTGTCAGAGAGGCATGAACATCGTTTGTTGATGTGGATCGGCATCAAATCCGGCCCTCATTTCCCGGACGTTGCATCCAGGGAAGAAATTCAGCGGAGCCTTCCTTCGATCAAAAACCGATTGAAAGCCCGCTCGCTGATTATGATTTTTTGGCCGCTTTCGCCGCGCGCTTTTCCTTCAGCGACTTGGCTGCGGGCTTCTTGGTTTCTTTCTTACGATCTTGACCTTTCGACATGTTGATCTCCTTTTCATCGGTCTTGAATGACCGAGCAATTTCTAAGGTGATTGATCAAGTTCGAGTCATCGAACCTGCACAGGAAACTTAACTGATCGCACCGCTCCGTCGCAACGGTTCTGCCGCATGGTCTTCCGGTTTTTCAACATAGTCCGCAAGGCGAGGCTCAACCCGCAAATGTTCCGGGATGTGCTCAATCCCAATGGCCTGATCAATCGCTTCGTGCGCGTAGTAGATGCGCCGCTCCATATAACTCAATCGATAGCCCCGAAAACTCGGTGACAACACCGCCTTCTGCTGCCACTCCAGGAACTGCAGGTCTTCAGCCATCACGATTTCCCAGAAGGCGAGCAGAGCGTTCCAACCCTCCGGTCGTTCGCCATCACCCCAGTCCCGCCCAAAGTGCACGACTTCAACACGCGTACGGGTCAGCGAGATCGGCCAAAACATAAGGAATTGCCGGGCGGTTTCGCCCACAGGTGTAATCACGTTGGGAAAGATGTTATGAGAGACGTGGTAGTTGCGTGCAATTTCTCCCGCTGCGACCGTCGGCATGCCATTTCGGTTTTTATCCCCGTATCCCCGCAATTCACGTTGTTGCGCAGGTGGCATGTTGGTTGGGCAAGTCATCCGCGTGTGGCCATTCGGCAATAGACCCATGACCGCACCACGATGATCGAGCGCTGGCCCAACCGTTTGAGGATGAATCCCCTTGATGTGATACACCTCGAGGAAGGCATCCATCGTCAGCTTCCAGTTGCACTCGAGCGTGTATGACTTGATCGCTGCGGGGCGCAAGGTATCGATTTCAAACTGTTCAAACTCATGCACGATCATGCCGAGCCAATCCAGCAAGGGCTTCGCATTCGGATCTTCATTGACGAAGATGAAACCGCCCCAGCGCTCACACCGAACCGTCACAAGTCCTAGCATTGATTTATCAAAGGGCTGCGGAAAATCCCGTTCTTCCATCACGCCGAGAAGCTCACCCTTGGTGTTGTAGCTCCACTGGTGGTACGTGCACCGCAGCACCGCCGCCTGCCCACACGCGTCACGCACGAGCGGCGCGCCGCGATGAGAACAAACGTTATAGAACGCCCGCACTTCTCCATCGCGATCACGAATCAGAAAAACTGGCGCGCCAGGAATGTCGAGTAGTACGAAACTTCCTGGATCCTGTAACTGGCTGACATGCGCGGCGTAAAGCCAGACCTTGGACCAGAGGTGTTTTTTCTCAAGATCGAAGAACGCCTGGTCGGTATATCGACCTGGAGGCAACGGTGGCAACGCCGGAAAACCCGATGGTGGGCCTCCCCGCTCCTGTTCCCACTGCATGCGCTGCTTGAGATTGGCAATCGAAACCGGATCGTCCATGTGACGCTCCTGACTCACTTGAAACTGGTGCTAAAGCAGAAGGTTACGCCGTTGCTCGACCATCCCGAAACAAAGTGTTCAGCTCGGCATCCGACGCAGCCAGGATTCGATCAACCCATTCGTGAAAGTGCACGATGCCGCGTTCATTGCAGCCGTAACTCACTTCTCTCAGCAAGCCCGAATCCAGCGCCCGCTGCTGATTGCGGGAATTCACGAGATCCTCACCGGCGACCACGCCTTCAAGAAAGTCGGCCGTCTTCTGCGCCTCGGCGCGTTCAGCGTCACTCGGTTGCCCAGCCATGTAGTACGACTGGACCGTGATAGATTCACCCACGGTCTCGCCAGGATAGATCCTCGAGACCAGGACACCGCGTCCGCCATCGTAGAACGAGTTAAATGAAACGTTAGGAAAAAGAATCCACTCACCCATCATCATCGATTCGATGGGCCAGGTGTCCTGCGGGTGTTCCGCCCACTGAAACAGATCGGCTCGAGCCGGCATGCCGTTCTTTTCATAACGAACCGGGCGAATCAGTCGTTGGTGAGGACCTTCAAAGTAGTACAACGCACGTGGACTGGTCTGCGGACCGAAGGTGTTCTTGTGCAGCACCGGTAAATGGTAGAACTCCATGTGCGCATCAAACGCCAGTTTCCAATTGGCACCGGTTAACGTCTTTTCACTCACCAGCATCCATCCGGTAAGGTCAAACGCCGACAACGCTTCTCCGAACATGCCGAGAAAGGCGTCGATGTCGAGGGTCGATTCCGGATCGAGAATCGCCCAGATCATGCCGCCTTTTTCCAATACAGGGAGTTGGCGGAGTCCATAGGTCCCACGGTCAACCGCACCAAAGTCAGCCGCTGACGATACCGCGGCAAGTCGTCCATCCAGGCCAAAGGTCCAGCCGTGGTAGCTGCAGGTAAAGCGACTGCAATGGCCAGCACCATGAGCGACCGGCGCGCCGCGGTGGGTGCAGATGTTCACGAGTGCGCGTGCTTGGCCATCGGCATCGCGGGTGAGCAGAACCGGCACGCCAGCGATTTGATACGTACGAAAATCGCCTCGACCCTGGATTTCGCAGGAGGCTGCGAGCAAGAGCGGAATGCGTCGGAACAGTCGCCGCAACTCGGCGTTGAATCGCTCTGCATCGGTGTAATTTTCAGCGGATCGACGGGTGACTTCAGGCGCGATGGTAAAAGTTCCCGACGTACCGTGATCAAGCACGTCGGTCGCTACTTCGACCAGCCAGCGCCGGGCGTTATCGTTTATCTCAGGCACCTTCGGTCTCCTGACTGCTTAAGGTAACTCTGATCAATTCGCTCCTGCGAATTGATCAGGTCGGAATCCTTCGGATTCCTCGCATTTTCCCTGCGTTTACACGGGCTTTGCCCGTGAATGCGCGTGCGAGGCACGCGCTACACGCATGGAAAGTGGTGGTGCTTCCATGCGCCACACAGGAAGGTCTGACTAATCAGACCTTCCCTAAACAAGGCCACGCACGGGAATCAGTGCACCATGCACGGCGCGTGCGGCATCTGAGAGTAGAAAACACACCACGTCCGCCAGCGCCTCCGGGCTGACCCAACGACTGTGATCTGCATCCGGCATGTCCGCCCGATTGCGTGGGGTGTCGATCAGCGATGGGAGCACCGCATTCACGTTGATCCCCTGGGCTCGTACTTCATCTGACAGTGCTTCGGTGAGATGCATCACCGTGCTCTTTGCCGCCGTGTAGGCCCCCATCTGGCCTATACCTTTCAGTGCGCCGAGGGCACCGACGTTAACGATGGCACCGCGGCCACGTGCAACCAGCACCGGCACCGTCGCGCCTAATACCCGACGCAGGGTCGTGACATTGATGTCAAACAGGAAGTTCCAGAGCTTGTCCTCGGTGACATGGACTGCTGGGCCCATGTCGAACCCGCCAGCAATATTGGCCACACCATCAAAATCGCCGATGGACGCGATGCATCGCAGCACCGCAGCTGTATCGGTCAGATCCAAGGTATGCGTTCGCCCAAGGGGTGATGTGAATCCCGGAACCACGTCGATCAGCTCAACCGTTGCGCCGCCGGCTTTGACCCTGGCTGCAACTGCAGCACCGAGTACACCGGCTGCGCCCGTCACGATGATTTTTTTACCGTCCATTTGTGCGATTAAGCTCACACGATCCCCCGCCTTTGGATTACAGCCGCGAGTATAGCTGCAGCGCATTCTTGGTCGCGCCTCATTGGAGGTGCACAAAAAAGGAGCGGCATATGGACCAGGCAATACGGGCGCTGGCAGCAGCCGCAGCCATCGCTGTCGCCGGCAACGGCATCGGTCTCATCACCGACGGTGATGCCATGGCCAGGTTAATGGGTTTACCTCTCGTCGAAGAGACAGGCCTTGCCAATCAGATTGCGAATCTCGGTTTCTTCCTCTTTATCGGTAGCGCGATGGCGGTGACGGGTGCGTGGACTCGATCACCGGTCTTTTTCTATTGCGCTGCGGCGTTGATCGGTTGTGTGCTTGATTTCCGGTTGTTTGCGAGCTTGGCCTAAGCGGCACCGATATCGGCTGGTTTTGTTCTGGTTGAACTCATCGTGCTGATTCTGTGGCTCGCCGTAGGTGTTTACCTGCAGCGACAGGGTGGATTCATCCTTCCCCCGGCTGAGGCCAAACAAAGTTGAGGCTAAACCAGATTGTGACTAAATCAGATTGTGGCTAAACAAGGCTGAGTTTCTCTCGGGCTGCGGTAAGAGCAGCCTGTCAGAACGGCCAGGGATGGCCGACCTTGATGGGGGTTACTGGCTCATTTCAACCCTGTTGCCTTGCCAGTCTTTTCTCCGCTGAGGTTGATCCCCGCGGACCAATACCTTCACTATGCAGCCTCCCTGCGCCGCTGGAGAACATTGTGGAGATGGCTGTTCGGATTCTCGGAGCAATCGCCGAGTTTCCGATGATCGCCAATGGTTTCGGATGGATTCAAAACCCTGCACAGACGGCTGAAAGTCTCGGCATGCCACTGCTCGACGGCATGGGGCGCAGTACGCAGATCGGTGACTTCACGAGTTTCTTTCTATCCGCAGCGTTGCTCGCTCTGTATGGCGTACTACGCAAAAGCAGCGGTGCTTGTTTTGCCGCCGCGCTGTTGCTCGGACTTGCGGCGGTTGGCCGACTGCTGGCCACCGCTCTTCACAATGCGCCTTTGGCAGGGCTCTTCATAGGTGTTGAGATTGTGTTGGCAGTCGTATGGATCGCGTGCGGTACATTCTTCCATCGCGTTCGATCAACCTAAGGAAGGTCTGATTATTCAGACCTTCCTGTGTGGTGCAGGGATGCACCGCCATTTTTCATGCGTGTGGCGCGTGCCTCGCACGCGCATTCACGGGCAAAGCCCGTGTAAACGCAGGAAAAATGCGAGGCACCCTCCGGGTGCCGTCCTGATCGATTCGCAGGAGCGAATTGATCAGAGCTACCGTAACGCAGGAACATGGGTGCGAAGGTAACCGACCCACGCTGCGGTCAAGCGGCTGAGAATGCCGACCCGCCATCGATCTTGAGGATCGACCCTGTTGTATAACTCGACGCGCCACTGGCGAAATACAACGCCGCACCCACCACCTCATCGGCCTCGCCACCACGCTTCAAGGGAATGTTGTTCTCGGCGCGCCGTTTAAACGCTTCCAGGTCCCACGCCTTGGCGATGTCCGTAAGGAACGGTCCCGGCATGATGCAATTCACCCGAACTTTGGGGCCAAACGCGCGCGCGAGGCCAATCGTGAAGGCATTGATGCCGGCTTTCGCCATGGCATAAGGCAGTTCATTCGGTGTCGGTTGTACCGCTGCGATACTGCTGACGTTGATGATGGAACCACCTTCGCCGGCTGCCATGCGCTCTCCGATGAGCGACGACAAGCGGAAGGGTCCTCGAAGATTCACCTGTAAGACCTTGTCGTATAGGGCTTCCGTGACATTGGTCAGTTTGTCGTAAAGCGGGCTCATGCCGGCGTTGTTGACGAGTACATCTACCCGACCAAGTTCCTTGTAGGCAAAGTCGCAGAGGGCATCACATGCGGCCCAATCGCCGGCATGGAAGGCAAACGGCAGGATTTTTCGCCTCGTTGCAGCAGCAATTTCAGCTGCGGCCTTCTGGCAACCGTCGAGTTTGCGACTGGCAACAATCACATCTGCCCCTGCTTCCGCGAAGGCTTTGCTCATCTCAAAGCCGAGACCTCGGCTCCCGCCTGTCACGACGGCAACTTTGCCGGTCAGGTCAAAGTGTCTGGCTGTCTTGATCGCGTCCATCATGCTCTCCCACTGAAAGGTCGCGAGTATGCCCGCCCGGTATGGATGCCGCCAACCGGCTGAAACGCAGGTTTCACCTGATGACACGAGGGGCTATCGTTGAAGTTATCCGAAGGTATGACGGGAGGAGCGATGAGCAGCACTGATGCAACGGATCGTTCGCGGCGTAGCTTGCTTAAAGGCGCCGCAATTCCGGGATTGGCTGCGGTGACAGGAGTTCCCTCAACCATTCAGGCGCAGTCGCGGCTGGGAACCAACACCGCCGGCACCCCGCAGGTCAAACGCTACGTTCGTCTCGGCCGCACCAACATGGAAATCTCCGACATCAGCTTTGGCGCAAGCCGCCTGCGCCTTGGTCAAGAACACCTCGTACACCACGCCCTTGATCGTGGCATCAACTACTTCGACACCGCCGAGATGTACACCGACGGTGACAGCGAAACCGTTATCGGCAACGCCCTCAAAGGCAAACGCAAGGATGACTACCTCGTCGGCAAACGTGTTACGGGCAGCACCGAAAGTGCGGCCAGCATGATGCAGGCGCTTGAAGAATCGCTACGGCGATTGCAGACGGACTACATCGACCTCTACATGATGCACGCCATCAACAGCATCGAATGCCTGAAAAATCCGGGGTGGCATGCGTTTAATGAAAAAGCCAAGGCACAGGGCAAGATTCGCTTCGTCGGTGTTTCCGGTCACGCCGGAAACCTTGCAGAGTGTCTCGACTATGCGATCGACCACGACCTCGTGGACGCCATGCTCGTCGCCTTCAACTTCGGTCAGGATCCGAAGTTCTACGAGAGCATCACCCGCTCCTTCGACATGGTCGCCACACAGGACCAACTGCCGCGCATCCTGGCCAAGGCGAAAACCAAAGATGTTGGCATTGTCGCCATGAAGACGCTGATGGGCGCGCGGCTCAACGATATGCGCCCGTTTGAATCCGGTGGTGCAACGTATTCGCAAGCCGCCTTCCGCTGGGTACTCTCTAACAAGGATGTGGACGCTCTCGTCATCTCGATGACCGATACCATTGAGATTGACGAATTTCTCGGTGCTTCTGGTGCGACCCAAGTCGCCGCGGAAGACCTGCCCCTGCTCGGACGCTACGTTGCGCTCAACGGCCACACGTACTGCCGCCAAGCGTGTGACCGTTGCGACGGTGCTTGCCCTTACGGTGTGCCCATCGCCGATGTTTTGCGAACACGTATGTACGCCACTGACTATCGTGACGTCGATTTCGCGCGACGTGAATACGCTGTACTCGCCACTGATGCATCAGCTTGCCTGTCGTGTTCCGGGCAGCCCTGCCAAGGCGCCTGCCCGCACGGGATCGCCATCTACGAACTGTGCGCACCCACCCATCGGATGCTCAGCTGATGCGAGATATGAAGTCCATTCTCGCCGACATGGAAGCGGGTCGGCTGTCGGCGGATGCCGCCGAAAAAGAAATTCGGGCATGTTTTTTTGAGGACCTCGGTCACACCACCCTCGATCATGATCGAGCCGCTCGCACTGGATCGGGTGAAGTCATCTACGGTTCGGGCAAGAGTGCCGCACAGATCGATGAGATCTTCGACCATATGGTGGCGCGCGGATCCAACGTTCTCATCACGAGAGTTGATCCGGAAAAAGCCGCTGCGCTCAATGCCCTAAAAAAGGGTGCGAGTTACCACGCCGTGGGGCGGCTTGTTACGCACCTGACACAGCCCGTGCTCCAAACTGCACACACGGTTGCCGTGGTCAGTGCCGGCACATCGGACATGGCGGTTTGCGAAGAAGCTGCTGGAACCCTGGAATTTTTTGGTAATCCAGTCAACCGCATCTACGACGTGGGTGTTGCTGGCCTGCATCGCTTACTCGCGCGGTTACCTGAAATCCGGGCGGCGCGTGTCGTGATCGTTATCGCCGGCATGGAAGGGGCTTTGCCGAGTGTGGTGGGTGGTTTGGTGGATAAACCCGTGATCGCCGTCCCAACCTCCGTCGGTTATGGTGCGTCTTTCAATGGACTCTCAGCACTGCTCGGTATGCTGAACAGCTGTGCTTCGGGGCTCGGCGTGGTCAATATCGACAACGGTTTTGGTGCCGCCCACCTTGCGAATCGAATCAACCGGCTGTGAGAGATTCATGACGAACTTGCCTGCGCAAACATCACTCGATCCGGCGATCTCGGAAAAATATGATCGCCTGAAGCTGATCATTGCCGGCTATGAATCAGCCATCGTCGCCTTTTCCGCCGGCATCGACAGTTCCCTCGTCGCCTTCGTCGCAGGCCAGGTGCTGGGTCGCAAAGCGCTGGCGATCACATCCGGATCGCTGAGTCTAAAACGCAAGGATCTGGCACTCGCCCATGAACTCGCCGCATCGTGGGGTCTCGAACACCGCGTGGTGATGACCGATGAGATCGCCAAGGCGGACTACCGCGCCAATCCGGTCAATCGGTGTTTTCACTGCAAGACATCGCTCTATTCACTGCTCAAGGGCGTTGCCGATCGAGATAGCTATGCGGTGCTTTTGAACGGCACTAACCTCGATGACCTGGGTGACCACCGCCCGGGTTTGGTTGCAGCTGAAGATCACGAGGTGCGCTCGCCCCTCGTTGAAGCTGGATTTCACAAAACCGATGTACGTGCCCTCGCCCGCTGGCTGGGGCTCGAAAACGCAGAGAAACCCCAGGCTGCTTGTCTCTCGAGCCGGTTTCCCTACGGAACCGCCATCACCGAAGCGCTGCTCATGCAGGTAGAACAGTCAGAGGACTTCCTGGCGTCCATCGGCTTAACGCAGTACCGCGTTCGCCACCACGGCGATATTGCGCGGCTCGAAGTCATGCCTGACGAGCTGGCTCTGCTGCTCACGCATCGGGAGTCGGTTGAAAAGGCACTGAAGTCTTACGGCTATCTCTACGTTGCTTTGGACCTTGGTGGCTTCAGATCAGGATCTCTGAACGACGTGCTCAAAGTGCGGGGCGATATCCCGCTCGTTCAGGTTTTCACGCCGTAGCTGTCCCGCCGATCACCACCTCGCAGTAAACGTCGAGCTCTACCTTTTTCGTCACATATCGATTAGCGTGTGGACCTGCACACCAGGTCGGCATCACCATCGAATAGAGACCCGTGCCACCGGCGACGAGCACCAGAATGTCTTCGTGACTCCTGAACGAATGCACCGGCCCACGGTCTTCACCCTTCGGCGCGAAGCCGCCGGCAAGACGCTTCAGTTCTTCCGGTCGTTGATAACACAGGTCATACAGCGCCTTCTGGACCGCTTCGCGGCTCATGTTGGCCTTACGATAGACCTCGGCATGTTCCGGGTTGAGGACGACCACTGCCGCACCATTACGCAGCTGAGCGTTGTTGGTGGCCATGTTGGCGAGTCCAATGGCCAGGACCTCGGTCATGCGTTTGGCATCACCAGCGATATCCCCCGTCGGGCTGTACAGCACTGAATGTGGTGCTTCCGCACCGATCACAGTTACGGCACTGTCATCCGGTGTGAAACCGAGCGACGTGTGCAGCGGTGCAAACGGACTGCTCTCTTCATCTTCTGCAAGACAGTAGGTGAATTTGCCGGGATGACCGAGCAACGCCATATCGGATTCACCCGGTCGCGCGCCACCAATATTGATCATGGCCAGACGCAGTGCCCGACCGATGCTCGCGTTGGCCCGATGTCCCGGACCCAAGGCACCAAAACCTCCGGAAATTCCGCCGCAGGCTGCGCGCGCCGGACCGTTCACGATGACCAATGGCGCGGTGCAATGGGTCGTCGACTGCATTTCCGTGAGATCGAATGCCGGATCAACCACGGCTTGCACAGCAGCGATCACCACTGGCATATGGTCAGGCAAACACCCGGCCATCACCGCCGCTACTGCAACCTTTTCAATCGTTGCAGTACCGCCAGCTGGACCCATGGTCCCGAGCACCATGTCTGCATCCTGACCCGTCGCCAAAACAAGTCGGTCCACGCGCGCACGGGTGGGGATCACCACGGGCAGGCCGTCGGTGCAACGCATCGCATGCAGTTTTTCGAGGCCGGCGGATTCATCCGCCGCGGACAACATCTCCGTCATGAAGCCTTCCTGAGTGCGGCGACGATCTCTGGAACTACACGTTCTGCGATGTGCCGCATGTTGTCCCGCCCGGTCCCACCCGTGGGATGCGGTAATTGCACCCGCGGCAAACCGGGCATGCCAATGGAGTTCGCGACGAAGTCGCCTTGTGGCCAGAATTTTTCCGTCACCAGCGACACTGCTGGAATACCGAGGTTCGCAACCGAAATGCCGTCACGCACGGTGCCGGTGGTGCAAGAGCCTCAGTGACCGTAGGCAGCGATGACTGCCTGACAACTCGCCTTGATTTCATCAAGAATCTTCGGGCTCGCTGGAATCGAGGCGTTACCCTTGTTCCAGTGTTTCGCTTTGACACCGGTGCGCTTGGTCAGCGCGGTCGCAACTTCTTGGAGGAACACATCAGAATCGGGGAATCCATTGGCGAGAAAACCGACCGTGAAGTCTTTTCCAGACTCGAGGTCGATACCAAGGAGATAAGGGGTTACCGCCACCTCAGTGGGGGCGCGGGGATCATGAAACTCAATCATGGTTCAGGCCTGTTTTTCAGGGACTTCGATTACAAGCCCCTCGTGCGCTGCGGTCAACTTGAGCTGACAGGCAAGACGACTCTCCGCACGGGGTTGCCACGCGTATTCGAGCAGTGCCTGTTCATCATCGATGGGCGTTGGAAACTGTCCTTGCCAACCTCCCTCAACATAACAATGGCAGGTGCAGCAAGTACAACCGCCCCCACATTGGGCTCGAATACCAGGGATGCCTTGATCTAGTGCCGCGTCCATAACAGTACGGCCAACGGCTTCGTTCACCAGGTGGCGTTGGCCATTTGAGAGCACAAAGATCACAGAAGGCATCGTTTGTTGTACAACCAGCCCCTTTAGTTCGCGGAAAGTAATGGATCGCGGTTAACCTAACACGCCTCGCTGATGCACCGAGTGGATTCTCCATGCACCGACTCCTGATCCTGACTGCAATGAGTGTCGTCCTTACCGCGTGTACCACCACGAAGGAGGTCAAACCGGAGCCACCGGACTCAGCGATGGAAAAAGCTGTCACCGCGCCGCTCGTCGATCTCAATCTGCTGCGCAAGAAAATCCCTGACGTACCGCGGGATGCCAAAGCGGCGCCGTACCGCATGCCCGACATCGCCACCTGCGACACACTCGGTCTCGAAATCCAGAACCTGAACGTCGCCCTCGGTACCGACCTCGATGGCCGTATCGCCAATCGTGATGGCGGCACGATCATGCAAAAAGGTGCAGAAGAAGCGAGTGATGCTGCGGCCGACGCACTCAAAGACCTGACCACAGGCTGGATTCCCTATCGCGGCTGGGTGCGACGGCTCATCGGTGCGGAACGGCACTCACGCGAAGTCGCTAAACACGTCGCAGCCGGCATTACGCGTCGCGCCTTTCTCAAGGGGCTCGGTCAATCTCGTGAGTGTGTGCCGCCAGCAGCGCCATCCGCATCCGGTCGTTTGCTGGCGACCTGGCGATTGGTGAAAACCCAACCTGCGCTCTGGATAGAAGCCGAGATGGCGTTGGATCGTCGTCTGCTGGGTCAATCCCTGTTACTCGAGGAAGACGCGCTGACCGGACCTCATCCGCTGGTTTGTGAGGACGCGGAAATCGAGTCGTTCGAATCATCACCGGACGGCTTGTTCGAAGGCAGCCTGCCAGCACCCGTTGAAGTCAACGCGCACAACCTGGGGTTTACTGCGTTTCCCGCGCAAACTGTGCGCATCGCCTGCAAAAATGCGAACTTCGATCTGCATCGGGTCAATGGCGATACGTTGCTCTTCGCTCTCGACAATCAGATCTGGACACTCGCTTCGCCGGTGGGAACCCACGCCGCAGTCCGTGACAGCGGATCTCCGAAAGGCATCGTGCAACAGTTGCTCGAGGCTCACTTTGCTGGGCCGATGGAGTTCCGCAAGGCCACCGTCGATAACAAGCGTGCTCACCTGACTCCAGCGCTCTCCACCGCCATAGACCACTATTTCGCGACCATGATCCTCGAAGGCGAAGTCCCACCCATCAATGGTGACCCGTTCACGGACTCGCAGGAGTATCCCGCGCGTTTTTCCGTCGATGCGGCCACCGTTATCGGTGACACCGCCACGGTGCCCGTTCGATTGGCCGATGCGTGGCGCCAGTATCGGGTGGTCTATCATCTGAGCCTCACCAAAGACGGCTGGCGAGTCTTCGACCTGGTCTATCGAGACGGCTCTCGCCTCACCTGAACCATGACTGAGCCCGCCCCGTAATGCCGCTACATCTCTGCGACAGGCACTCATCACGTTTCCCGGCTAAAATCACCCGCCATTTCATTTCCGGAGTTCCTGTTTTGATCATTGGGCTGACTGGTGGAATTGCGTCTGGGAAATCTACCGTCGCGAAACTGCTCGCTGAGTTAGGCGCGCAAGTGCTCGACGCCGACAAACTGGGCCATCGGGTCTACGAACCCCATCGCCTCGCCTTTCAGCAGGTAGTCAGCACCTTTGGCCAGGATGTGGTCGGCGCGGATGACAGCGTTGATCGCAAAGTGCTCGGAGGAAAGGTCTTCGGCAAGCCCGATGAACTGAAAAAACTCACCGACATCGTCTGGCCCGAGATCAGCCGCATGGCCAGGGACGAGATCCAGGCGTCGCTCAAGCAAGAACCCAAACGGATCGTGGTGCTCGAAGCCGCTGTTCTACTCGAAGCCGGTTGGCAACGAGACATGGACGAGGTTTGGGTCGTAATCGTTGATCCGGAAATGGCCGTTGCCCGCGCTGTTGCGAGGGATGGTGTCGCCGAAGATGCCATTCGAAAACGCCTCGCCGCACAGACCACCAACGACGCCCGTATCAAGGCCGCCAAGGTCGTTATTCGAAACGAGGGCGACCTCGAAGCACTAAAGGCTGCCGTCAATGCCGAGTGGCAGTCCCTGCAAAAAAGGTTGCCGTCATGATCCTTGATCTGCATGCCCACTCGATTAAATCCGATGACGGCCGCGCCAAGGTCAGCAACTACGTGCAGTGGATCAAAACACGTGGGCTACCGATCGACGGTTTTGTACTTACCGAACATCGGCAGTTCGACTTTGAGTCTGACTACTCGGATATGGCGCGTGAATCAGGCCTCGTCATCCTCAAAGGCAGCGAAGTGGAAACCGAATACGGGCACGTACTCGTCTTCGGAGTGACGGAGTCACTGACCCAGTCACTGGATTTCACCAACATCCGCCTGGCGCTAAAGGACGTTCTCAAGGCCGCCGACGATCACGGCGCCATTGCCATCCCCTGCCATCCGGGACGCCCGCGTGTAGGCATGGCGGCGCACATCGAAACCTACGGCATCCCTGCGGGTGTGGGCATCGTAGAAACTTTCAACGGTGGTAGCCGCGAAAACGAAGACGAGATCGCGCAGGTCATGGCGAGTGCCCAGGGTTATCGTGGCATCGGTGGCAGTGACGCCCACATCGTCAGTCATATCGGCCGCTGTGCCACCCGCTTCGAAGATTCTATTCGCAACGAAACCGAACTGGTCATCTCCCTTCGGTCTGGCCGGTTTGAAGCCATCACCTATCGGAACGCAGCTGCATGAGAAAACAAGACAACGAACACAACATCGACGAAGCCGATATTCGGGAAGCGCGTGCCAAATTCCTGAATCATGTGTTCGACGAAAAAACATTTACCTTCACGGCCGAACAGTTTGCCGACTACGCGATTGCGTGTGGTGAAACGGCGTCGTGTTACACCGATCCCAAACATCCGGATTTTCAGGCATCACCGGGATTCCCCTGCAGTTTGCATCCCAGTCAACGCATGCCTGACGGCTACCCGCGTTTTAACGGTCTTGGTATGGACGCAGGCAAAGCGATCACGGTGTATCAACCGATTCGCCCTGGCGTGACGCTGACCGGACGCACGCACATTCACGACATCTACACCAAGAGTGGCCGTTCCGGTCGCATGGTGTTTTCTCTCATCCGCATGGACATCTACGACGGCGAGAACCTGCTCTCCAGCGCCGATACCAGCATCGTCATTCGGGAGCGGCCCGCAGCATGAACATTCAAGTCTTAAGTGATGTGAACTTCGGTGAAGAGCTGCCGGTCTTCGATCCGGACACCGGCATCGAGAATGTGCGGCGCTTCTGCAAGGCCGCCAACTGGATGGGTCCCCGGTTTACCGATCACGAAGCGGCGAAAAAAGAGGGCCTTCCAGGTGCTCTCGTTCCCGGCATCATGAGTCAAGGCTTTCTCGCCGCGATGATTCATCGTTGGGCACCCACGGGAAACATCAAACACATCGATACGGTTTTCCGTGCACCGGTCATCGTCGATGAGCACTACCACATCAAGGGTGTGGTCACCGACATCGATGAGGATTCCGGTCAGGTGGAGATCGACCTCACGGTGGTCAACGACGCCGGTGAAACGCGAGTGTTTGGCACCGCCACCGTGGTACTCCTGCAGAGCGCCTAACGCGCGATCAACCCGGGCTGTGGCTCAGCGCCGCATCAAACGACAGCAGTAAGGCCCGCGAAGCTTCATTCGCGGGAAAAAACGTCTCCACACGAAGCTCAGCGAGATTGGCATCGGTCACGGTGCCGAAGGTGCTGAGCAGCGTGAAGAGTTCCACCTCGAGACCGTCCCGCTCTAGTTTCAACGTGGGTACCGGTGAGCTGATCCACTCGGCCGCTTTCCGCCCTTTCGCCTTAAACTCCGGATCTGATTCGATCAGATCCATGAGCTCACGTAACCCAGAGCTTGGCACTTTGGCGTATTCCGCTTTGATCTGACCCAGAAGCGTTGCAGCGAAGGGTAACCAGTTGCGAATCGCAGCACGAAGTTCACCGGGCTCGATACACAGCTGCATCGCGTTGAGACGCTTGTCAGGTGAACGTGTCGCGCGAGTGACGGCATAAACCGCTGAAAGAGCATCAACGCGTTGGCATTGGCGCTGTGCACGTTCCAGGCGCGGTCAACGATCAACGCTGGGAACGGTCGATGGCTGTGCACGACCGACTCCAAGGCCGCTAGCGCAAAGCGCAGACGTGAACTGTCGAGGGCGTCTGCCGTGTAGAGCGGTGCGTACCCAGCTGCCTGCAGCAGTGCATTTAGCTCGGCCACTGGAACTTCAAGCGCATCCGCCAGAATCACCACCGCGGATCAACTTGGTTTTGACCGTCCTGATTCCAGAAAACTCAGGTGTCGTTGGGAATAGCCCGCGAGCGCAGCCAGATTAAACTGCGTTCGACCTCGCCGTGTTCGCCAGTTCCGGAACAAGTGGCCGAAAGGCGCTGCACCAGAAATCTCCACCGATGCGTGTTGTTCCGACATGTGTCTCTGCAGACCTCTTAAGTGGTGGGGTGACGTTCAGCTTCCTTCGCTTGCAGCCAAAGATACAGCGGCAAGGCACACGATAGGCCGATGGTTAGATTGACAAGAACATACAACCAGAACCGCGGTGTTTTTTGGGCGATGAGCCAGATCCAGAACACTAAGGATGAGATCAGGACGTCTGCGGTAAATCCGCCTGCAGAACCATTGACGAACCCACCGGCCACGAAACCGATGAGACTCAAACCTTCCACCGCAAACCAATCGAGGAAGAATACATAAGGCACCACCGCACCGACGATGGTGAGAACGAGGTAGATCTTTGCCATGGCAATACTCCTATCGAGGTGGTCGTAGTGTGTGATCAACCCAGCACCCCGACAATTACTCCGAAGGTAATGGCCAATCGTCCCGGAATAGCCAAAATGGTCGAAAACCGGAGAACTCACCATGTCTTCAATCCGTCCCTCGGAAACTCTCGCCCTCTCGGGGTATGCGAAAAAACTCGGCGTTCAGCATGTACAGACCACGAAGGACCACGCGGTCTATGCGCTGTCCTTTTCAGCGGACAACGTCACCATGGCTGATGTCGTGCATGGTGGCGCGATCTTAAGTCTCGCCGACATCGCTGCAACCGGTGCCGCGTGGAGCATCATTGAAGACCCCGCTCGTTACCAGGGACTGACCATCGATCTCTCTCATGCATTCATGTCCGCTGCGCGTTCAGCCGACTTGTTGGCCGAGGCGCGGGTTTTACGTCGCGGCGGCACGGTGTGCTTCATTGAAGTGGACGTGCGGAACAAGGCCACAGGTGAGGCGGTCGCCCGCACCAAAGTCGTGTACAAACTCTCCAAGCGCGAGACGCCCCAAGAATCTCTGACCAAACTCTTCAGCGGCAAATCGGTAGAGGCCTAACAGCAACTCCTGGCCACACTCGAACATGCCGGCGCTGCGCTGTCGCCAGTGGGCAGACGGCGAAACAGATCCTGAGCGCAAAGCCGCGTTGCTTGAAGCCGCCGAACGCGAAGTCCAGAACGCGAAAACTCTGGATCCGCACTGAAGGAAAATCAGCCGATGAAATGGGTTATCAACACCTGCATCGTCATCGTCGCGATCATCCACCTTCTGCCACTGGTAGGGGTGCTGGGTGTCGAGCGCCTGCAGTCACTTTACGGAATCCGCATCGATGGCCCGGAAATCGAAATTCTCATGCGGCATCGTGCCGTACTCTTTGGTTTGTTAGGTGCAGGCTTAGTAGCGTCGTTGTGGCAACCGGAATACCAGGGAATCGCGATGCTGGCCGGAGCCGTCAGCGTCGTTTCGTTTCTCGCTATCGCGCTATCCACGAGGGAGTTTAACCACGAACTTGCTCGGGTGGTGATGACGGACTGGATAGCGTTAATCGCGGTGATCGTCGGTGGTGTGTGTTGGATCGTGCTGCGACGCGGGCTCAACTAGCCACGTGGTCCAGTCTCGATAACGCCAGCGAATCCACCTCGGAACTACTGCCATGCACATTCAACGCCTTGCGGCACCACTCGGTGCAGTAATCGAGGGTCTCAACGTCCGCGAAGTCACGACTCAAACCTGGCCTGACCTCAACCGCCTCTTCAACCAATACAAGGTGCTGGTTTTTCGTAATCAGAAGCTGACCCCTGAGGACCAAGCCAACTTCGCTTCATTGTGGGGGCCATTGGTACACCATCCATATGCAAGCACGAAAGCGCATCCGGCGATCATGACGCTCACCAATTACGGCAAAAAGAAGGACGTCAACCAGCACTGGCATTCGGACATGATCTACAACCCGGTGCTACCCAAGCTGACCATGCTCTACGGTTTGGAGGTTCCAAGCATCGGTGGGAATACTGCGTTTTCTAATCAAACACTTGCATGGGCGGAACTCTCGGAAGGCCTGCGCACCACGTTACGTTCACTTCGCGCCGTACATTCCGCTGCAGGTCTGGCACGGATCTATGGCGAAGATCCGAAGAAAGCGCCATTCGCTAAACATCCCGTCATGCGCACCCACGCCGAAACCGGCGAACCAGCACTCTTCGTTTGCCGCGAGTTTACCGAGCGATTTGTCGGCTGGTCGAAAGCCGAAAGTGCTGCGTTACTCGAATACCTCTTTCAACACAGGGCGCGTCCGGAATTCCAGGCACGGCAACAATGGCGCAGAGGTGACCTCGTGATGTGGGATAACCGGTGCTTGCTGCACTTCGCCGTGCATGATCACGGCGATGAACCACGGGTGATTCATCGTTTACAGGTTGAAGGTGAAACCCCGCAGTAACGTTTGCTGCGTTTACTTCACGAACTTCACAATCTCATCGACAGGCGCTCGCTCGGTGCGCCAGCCGTTGATCGCCGCGGTGTTATCCGGATAGCCAATCGCCATGCCGGAGTAGATTTGCATCTCCTCCGGAACTTCAAAGAAACGGCGCAAGAAGGTGTGTCGTGTCATCCACGCTTCCTGCATGCAGGTTGCAAGGCCCATACCTTCTGCTGCGAGACAGATGGTCTGCATGAGCATGCCGAGGTGCGCCCACTGCCCTAATCCCATCTGTCGATCGACGGTGAAGAACAGCGCTGCGGGGGCTCCAAAGAAGTTGTAGTTCTGCATCAGCTGACGCAACCGTCCGGCACCGTCTTCTCGCGGAATGTTGATGCTCGCGTAGAGTGCTTCACCACAGACATAACGCCGCGTGCGATACGGCTCCTTCAACCCTTCCGGGTAGATAGGAAACTCGGTGCGATCCCCACGTGGGTTGGCTGCCATCTCGCCTTTGAACGCTTCTCGGAATCGCGCCATGCCGGAACCGGTCAGCGCATAGAGTTGCCAGGGTTGGGTATTGCCACCTGAAGGTGACCATCGAGCCGTTTCGAGCAGCTCGCGCAGTTGGGCTTCAGAAACTTCGCGCGGCAGAAATGCTCGAGTGGACTTACGGTTGCGGATCGCTTCATTCACGTTCACGGTAACAAGGACTCCAGGCAAAAAAAGGGCGGGCTGCTGTCTTGACTCAATCCCGATCGAGCGTGCGCATACCAGCGTCGTTGTAGCGAGCCCCGGCAATGTTCTTCGGGTCAAACATCGAATCGAGCGTTCGAATCTCTGCAGCTGTCAGCGAAACGTTTGCGGCTGCAACGTTTTCTTCCAGGTATTTCACACGTTTGGTGCCTGGAATCGGGGCGATGTCGCCACCTCGTGCAAGCAACCATGCCAGCGCCAGTTGACCTCGGGTACATTTTTTTGCAGCGCTAAACTCTGCGAGCTGATTCACCAGGCTCAGATTCTGTGCAAGGTTCTCGCCCTGAAAACGCGGCATCGTTGTGCGCATGTCGCGTGGCCCCGTAAGCGACTGCTCTCCAGTGATGGCACCCGTAAGGATCGCGCGACCGAGTGGACTGAACGGCACAAAGCCAATGCCAAGTTCGCGACAGACCGGCAGCACCTTCGCCTCCACATCACGCGTCCACAGCGAATACTCGGATTGCACCGCAGTGATGGGATGGATTTTGTGGGCTCGGCGTAAGGTCATCGCGGAAACCTCCGATAGCCCCAGGTGTTTCACTTTGCCTGCTTTCACAAGCTCGGCCATGGCACCCACGGTATCTTCAATGGAAACTTCAGGATCAACGCGATGCAGGTAGTACAGATCGATAACATCGGTCTGCAATCGTTCAAGACTCTCATTGCAACGCGCGGCCACTTGGTCCGGACGACCGTTCACACCACGTGCACCTTTCTCGCCAACCGTAATGCCAAACTTCGTGGCCAAAACAAAATCCTTCCGCCGCGCCCTGAGCACTCGACCAATCAGACTTTCGTTGTGGCCGACACCATAAACATTGGCAGTGTCGAGGAAAGTGATCCCGAGATCGAGAGCCCTGTGCAGGGTTCGTTCCGATTCAGCAAGATCAGCATCTCCGTAAGCCTGGGACATGCCCATGCAGCCAAGGCCCAAGGCACTTACTTCCAGCGATCCAAGGCGAGCGATTTTCATCAGTGTTTCCTCAGAAGTTAGGTAGCAGTCATACGCCGACAGTAGGCGATGATGATGCCCTGCATGCGGGTACTGGCTTCCGACGCCTTGTACCCAAAGCCATGGGGCTCATCCGGAAAGTGCACATACTCCACGTAACCACTGCGGGATTGCCAGGCTCGTAGCAAGTCAAACGTAATGTCCATGGGCACATTGCCATCTTCACCCGGCATGATGACCAGAAGCGGTGGCAGGTGTTGCGCTTCACCTGCAGTAACGATCCTCGGCACACTTGCCTGACGCATCGCCGCTTCATCGGCATAAAATCGTTCGTGCGCTTGGGTCAGTCGTTCTATACCCGCGCGTTTTGCGTAGCGATAGCGGGCGTGAGGATCAGACACTGGCCACAGCGCAACCAGGTAGTCCACGCGGCCATCGACGTGGTCACTCACACGAAACCCGTCAGGGGTCGAAATCGGTGTGCCCCGGTGAAATTCAACCTCCGGGAGAACACCGGCGAGCAACGCGAGATGTCCACCGGATGAACTGCCGAGCATGCCGATGCGGCGGGTATCCGCACCGAGCGCGTTGGCCTGCGATCTAACCCAGCGCACCGCTGCAACGACATCGGCACTCGCTGCAGGATGCTGGTAATCAGGTCCCTGACGAAAGTCGATGGCGATCACCAAGAACCCGGCGCGCGCGATGGCGCGTTGATACAACGTACCCGCAGTGCGGTCAAAGTGATTCCAAGCGCCACCATGCACGCTGATAAGTACCGGAAGTGGATCCGTTGCATCTGCCCTTCGGTAGGTTCGCGCCAGAAAATCCCTGTCAGCATGTCTAGCCCAGACCACATCCGTTTCGATCAATTCAACGTCACTCATCCTTCGGCTCCGGAGGCCCCGACACTCGTTTTTGGCGGTGAATACCAGATGGGACTGGTCCACGCGCGTTCCTGGATGGTTGGTTGATGCTCTACAGCACAGCAGCCCTCGAAGCCCTCGGTGATGGTTTCCGGGCGCGTACAGTCGACGCCTGCTGCCACACACATTCGTTGACTCCATCGGCACACCGGATGTTCGAACACTCGGGCGTAATAGAAAGCGCGCTCCTCTGGGTCAAAGTCAGGGTCCTTCCAGACCCCACACAACGACGCCGCTCCAGTGCCGCTTACTTCGCAGGTTTTCGGATCAACCGTTGCATCGCCTCGATCTTCAACCACGTTGAGTACAGAGGTTTTCACCTCACCCGAAGGACCGAGTGCCCCTTTGATGATTTGCACGCGCTCAAGCGGCATACCGCTACCACTCCTCGGTCCGACACTGTCCCGCAGGGCACTCACCACAAACGTCGGAGATCCCGTATCCCCAGGGGGAGCCGATAACTTACCGCCCATGGCCACACCATCGGCGTACCCGCGTTCCACCAAATCGTCCGCCCCGCACATGGACGGAGTTAGATCCCAACCGCCGAAGAACCGCACCACCATGCGAGGACCGCTGGTCGCATAGGCCTCGCGACGCTGCATGGCAGCGAACAACGCATCACGACTGTTCTCTTCAGCCCAAATGACGGCGACACCACCGGGGTTGTAATGGGGTAGATCCGGTAGACCCTGCGGAATTTCCTTGCCTGCGGGTATGCCCGCTCCACCATGACCCAGAAATTCAATTTCATCCACTGCGCCTGCAGCACCGAGGTGAGTGTCCGTCGAGCCGATGAATCCGAACTGGAAAGGATTGACGCCGCTCAGCTGCTCCAGTTGCAAGCCCTCCCCCAGAACGCGCCGCAGAAACCCATCGGCAGGACCGGGAGGCGAACTGTCCGTAAAAGAGCGTTCCGGCAGCGGTTCAAAGTTACAACGCTCATCCGTCATATCGAGCGGACCGAAATAACACTCCGACGCACCTTTGTGTTGCATGATCTCGGCAAGACGCTCGTAACTTGCCTGCACGCGTGATGCTTCAGGCTGGCGAGGGGAACCATCCAACCGTGTCATTGGAAACATGATGCCGGCCGAGAGGTTGGAATTGTGCGGAATGACAATAGCCTCGCAGCCCTCTTCCGCCTTACATCCCGCATCCAGCGCGGCGTACAGACCTTCTGCTGAAGGTTGATCGATGAACGAAATCGCACGCAGCGGAACACGATCCGATTTGAACACCACATTGCGATGCAGGTTCCCGGAGTTGTCGCCGAGAAATCCACCCGTCCACTCATAACCAACAAACGTCGTGAACTTGCACGTGCTTGAGCTGTCGTCATGGGACGCTGCCGCCTGCTGCATCGTTTGCCAGACGCCCGTTGCTGCTTTGAGACAAACCTCGTTGTCTTCACCGCAAAAGCCGACATGTTCCGCTTCCATGGCGGACCAATAGTTGAACCAGTAATACGCCATTCGCGGCCAACGCCGATACATCTGGCACTGCCAGGCGTCGTATTCAGGATGGGAAACGTCGGTGCACACACTGGTTTCGCCGAAGAGCTCTGCGTGATCAGAAACCATGGCGAAGTCGAGGGGCCGATCCAGTTGCAACGAGCGTGCAGCACGGCCGTCCTCGAGCCAGGGTTGAACACCGAGGGGAGCGCCTTTGGCAAAGGCATAAGCCTGATCGGGGGTGGTTAACGTCCCCTGGGTACTGGCATCGAGTGAATGCCGGGTGTGGATATGCAAGTCACCAAAAAACGGCCTACGCCTAGGATCATGATCGGCACAAGGTTCATCAGCGGATGCCGCTAACGAGAACACTAAGGCGACCTTGAACAACAGCACTGCAGCTGTAAGCCGCACGTTGACCCACATCTCAGTCCGGGCTCTGTTCGTAACGCTTGAGTGCTGCAGCGAGCGCCTTGCTCACCTTGGAGCGCAGTGATTTTGGACTTTGAACGAGCACGGCTGCGCCGTGTTCGAGAATGGTGGGAAGGAGGTCCTGGGCATGTACGTATGGCACGCGCAACTCATAACTCCCATCGGTTGCAAACTGGCCGATTTGTTCGGGATGCCAAATTTGCCCAGCGACTGCCTGAGCCGCATTGGCATTGAACCTGAGCCGCGCGACCTGACGACGAGCGGATTCTTCGGTACCCGAGCGAGCACGCTTCGATTCATCAACGAGATCCGCTGCGGTTGAAGTCACGCTGACATGGTGCAGCCGACCAAGGGAAAAGAGTCCGTGGGCGTGGGTGTCATGACAGTAGCCGACGAGAAACCAGTTCTCGCGATAGTGCAGGAGTTTCTGCGGCGAGATCTCGCGGATCGCCGGTTCGCCGCGCCGCCTCGCGTAGTCTGCAAAACGCAGCCGTTTGCGTCGCATCGTCGCTTCAAACACTGCGCCGAAAATTTCAGGACGTTCGATCACGAATTTAGGTGGTACCACATCCAGACGACTGCGGAGTACATCCGCACCGACTGATTCATCCGCCATGGCTTGTTGCAACAGGACTTCGACCTGGGCGCGGAGCAGCCGAACTTGTACCTGCAAGACACCGTGTTCCATGCGCTCGAGAAAGGTATCGACGATGCGGAGCGATGCGAGGTCTTCGGGGCTTAGCCAAAGCCCTGGAAGTTGATAGGTGTCTCCACCCTCCCCGTAAACAAAACCCTCATCCGGAACTTGTTCGACCGGCGCACCCAGCTCATCACGCAACTTCTTGACAAGCCGGTGCACGGTAGAGCGCGAACAACCCAGAATTTCCTGAACTGCCGCAACACTCACCGGGCGCTTGCGGCTCTTCAGCTCCTCATGTAGGCGGACGATGCGTGCGAGTGGTTCCAATGTTCAGCTTCTCCTCACTCGCCTCGTTACTTCCGGATCAGGGTTGCCACGGCTCGTTGTAGTTCACCGCGCCGACTTTACGGATATCAGCAAGCCAGTCCCCTGCATACGGCCACGCTTCCAGTTTCTCCGGATCCGGGCCTTGCCAGAATCGTTGCATGGGACCATCGATCACCTTTTCCAGCGACCATGCCTGACGGCGAAAGGTCCAACTGTCCGGAACCAATCGATGGGCCTCTTTGAAGTGTTTGACCGCGAGATCATGGACACCCTTGTGCTCAAGTACGGAGGCCAATTCAAAGTGCGCATGACCGAGCGCCACATCCACAGACCTGGGACGCGAGCGTGCGATGACCTGTTCAGGTGTCATGGCATAAACACTCTTGGCGCCCTTCTCGACCCAATCACGAAGGGCCACGTGATAGGTTTCTCCCTCCTGACGGATCTTCACCGCCTCGCCCATCATCTCGACAAAACGCGAGGGCATTTGACCGGGGTCTGCTGGCAAACGAATCCGTGAGTTCGGCTGCGGTGGCGCCGGTGCCACTTCCGCCGGGCGCACGATCAAGCCGTTTTCATCAATCCAGACGGCCTGCGGAATGTTGATCACGCCAAACTTGTTGGCGAGTTGATGGGTCGAATCAATCAACGATGGATGTTTCGGTGCTGCCGCTTCAATAAAGGGGCGGCAACCCGCAGCACCTAGCGTATCGAGTCCAACCGTAACAAGCTCAAAACCTTTCGGTGCTAGTTCCTCTCGAAGCACCTGCCACACGGGCAGGTCACCGGAGCAGCCTCAGTACGGTGCCCACGCGTAGATGAGCACTTTTTTCCCGAGCAATTTCTTCAGGTCGAAGAGGTTGCCATCGAGATCAGGCAGTACCAACGACGGCGCTTCCGCAGAAACCAGCGCCTTTGAGCCGATGCTCTCGGGTCCGACAGCCCAAAGCTGATGGTTGGGTTCGCTCACCAGCGGCAAACCCATTTCTGCGGCGATTGCAGAGAGCTCGATGGATTCACCAGGTTGTTTTTTTAGCGGGATGCAGACATCCCCTTTGCAGGCACCTTCTGGTTTAAACGTCCAGCCGGTGCCCTGCTCGAAGTCTCTCCTGGAGACAGTCGGAGCCGTGGCCAACATGAAATCCCCTTCGTCTTAGCGGGAAGGAATGAGTGAACAGGAGCCTACCATCATCACAGGCCCTTCGCTAAAGCCATACCACAGCCACGAACGTCGGCGCAGCAGCAAGGCTTTGCGGATGACCTATGAGTGATACAGACGGGGTGGGGAGACTTTAAACAAGCGCTGCGGGATCAGCGTCGGATAAGGACGTCGGGTACGCACCGACGGGAGGGACACATGCACCTGCGACTCTTGATCGCGCTCAGCCTATTGGCTCTGGCCATTTCACTCGAAGCTACCGTACCGCAATCGTCTATTCCTAACGGCACCTTGCCTGCGGCGATTTTTGGCAAAGCAGGCCCACTCCAGGGCGAAGCCCTGGGATACGACCCAGACGATCCCGAGTCCTCGGGATACCTCGCGGTACCCGAAGGCAAAGGCCCCTTCCCCGCAGTACTTTTGATTCACGAGTGGAATGGACTCGTGCCTCGGATCAAAGAAACCGCCGACGCTTTCGCGGCCGAAGGTTACATCGCCCTGGCTGCTGATCTGTACAGCGGTCGCACCGGCAACAACCCTCGAGAAAACATGGCTTTGGTTCGCGAAACCCTGGCCAAACCCGAGCGCATCATCGCCAACGTCAACGCGGCGGTTAAGGCGCTCAAAGCACGCCCTGATTTCACCGGAAAAGTGGCGACCATCGGTTGGTGTTACGGCGGCGGCGTCGCCCTGAGCTACGCGATGGGTGGAGAACATCACGACGGCACTGCGATCTTTTACGGTCGCCTGCTCGACGATCCGGCCCGCATGAAACACATCAACCATGAAATTTACGGAACTTTTGTCTCCAACGATCCAGGCATCCCAATGAAATCCGTGGACAAGTTTGTGCAGACCCTACATACCCTTGGCATTCGCAACGACGTGCACATTTACGACGAGGTATCTCACGGTTTCTGGCTGTACGTCGACCGAGATCCCGAAAAAGCAACGATGCCGGCGGTTGATGCCTGGGAGCGACTACGAGGCTATCTCCGGCGAACCCTGCATTCGCAAGGTTAGGCGGCCCTAACCGACGCTTGTAGGTCACCGGGCTGACTTCTATCCTTGCCTGCATTCACCGTTCTGGTCTTCGGAGCTTTTGATGTCCATTCTTTCCGCTAACCGTTTGCCCGTGATTCGTTTTCCTCTCTTTCGCTTGCCTGTTTTGGCCACCTTCATCGCTGGCCTCGCACTCACCGCCCCAAACTCGCAGGCTCACCATGCCTTTGGCGCTGAATTTGATCCGAATCGACCGCTGGTTCTGCGTGGTCCCATCACCAAGGTTGAGTGGGTCAACCCCCATGCGTGGATTCACCTTGAACACACCACAGAAGATGGCACCAAAGAACAGTGGATGGTCGAAGGTGGTACACCCAACACCCTGCTCCGCCGCGGCCTGACCAAGAAGACCCTGCAGATCGGCACTGTCATCGTGGTGGACGGATATCAGTCGAAGGACAGATCCCAACGCGCGAACGGCCGTGACGTGACCTTCACCGATGGACGCAAGATCTTCATGGGCTCGTCCGGAATAGGCGCGCCACAAGACGGACGTGATCCAACCGAAAACTGATCCCGTAGGCGCTGGGAAATCCGCGCACTACAGCGCGTTCAACCCGCCATCGATGATGAATTCACTGCCCGTCGAATAAGAACTCTCGTCGCTCGCCAAGAACAACGCGAGCCGTGCCACCTCGGCCGCATCGGCCATGCGCCCTAAGGGCGTGCGTTTCGACATCTTGTCGAGATTGCCACCGAGCTGATCCGCCATCGGCGTTTCGATCAAACCCGGATGAATGGAATTCGCCCGAACACCGCTGCGTGCAAACTCCACCGCTGCGGTTTTCGTCATCCCACGCACGGCCCACTTCGATGCCCCATAGGCAAAGGCGCCCATGGCGCCCCGTAATCCAGCCAGGGAAGAGATGTTAACGATGGAACCTCTACCTGCTGCCAGCATGTGCGGTGCGACCGCGCGCATGCCCAGGAAGACACCACGCGCATTGATCGCCATGACGGTTTCGTATTCCTCGAGAGGTGTGTGCACCAACTTGTTACGTCGAAAGATGCCGGCGTTGTTGATGAGGACGTCTATGCGGCCATGGACGGCGATGATCGCGTCCATGAGATGCGTCCACTCCGTTTCCTGGCTGACGTCGAGGTGGCGATATTCCGCGCCAATTTCCTTGGCGAGATGTTCACCGGTTTCGTCAAGCACATCGGTGATCCAGACCGAACCCCCCTCGCTGCGAAAGAGCCGCGCTTCTGCCTCGCCCTGACCCCGTGCGCCACCGGTAATCAGACAGACTTTTCCTTCCAACCGCCCATTGATCATCGAACGCTCTCCAACTGGTGAGCTTCGACGCTAGCGGAGAAGGCTACCGAGCGGCAAGTGATCGAGGAGAAATCAACCCAATGCGCTGTGGCGACGCACCTGCAGCATCGGCTCATTCGCCGCCTGTATGGCGTGGAGCTTAAGTCCATCGCTGAATTCATAGCCGCCCTTGCCAAGCTGTTTAACGCGGTACATCGCCGCGTCAGCTGCCGATAAGACCTCGGCAAGTGACAAGCCGTCAAATGGCGCGCACGCCACGCCAATGCTGGCGCCAACCTGAACTTGATCATCCCGGATCTGTAATCCCTGACTGAGCAAGTTGACGATCCGTGTCAGGGTGATGTTGGTCGATTCGTGGTTGTCTCGGACCAGGCAAGCGACAAACTCATCGCCACCATTCCGGGCCAACACATCGTCGGGTTGCAAACTCGCGTTCAGTTGTTCAGCGACAAACTTCAGGGCGCGATCACCCACTTCATGCCCATAGCGGTCGTTGATGTCCTTGAAATCATCCAGGTCGACGAACAACACAAAGGCATAACGCCCTTCAGCCACCGCACGAACCACCGAAGCAGTCGCCCGTTGTTCAAAATGAAATCGATTACCGATCCCTGTCAGTGCATCGTTTTCCGCTATCCAGGTTGCCCGACGGCGTGCTTCTTCCTTCATCGCGACGTCCCGCGCCAGAGAGTGTCGGAGGAGATAGTTTTCGCGGGCATACTGATCGCGGATGAGTTGTCCGATGATCGCGATGCACAACATGGACACGAAAAAGAACAGGTTCGTCAGCAGCACCGCCTCTGACTGACTGTAGAGGTAGTTCTGTTCAACCAGCGCGAGCACTACGTAAGAGCAAATAAAGGCTAACGACAAAACGCCCGTCACCACTACAGTCAGAAACGTGAGGGCATGCAGAGCCGTCGCGACCATGATCATGCCCATAAAGTACATGTCGTAGGCGTGATCGTCCGGTGATGAGAGAAAGATAAGGGCCTGGATTCCAGCGCCCAGTAAACCGAAGGCAACCAAGGCAACCGTGGGATAGTGTCTGGGAAAGTCCGGCAAGTAAGTGAGTGCAAAAGCGACGATGACGACAAGACCAATGCCTGTTCGAATCCAATAAGCGCCTTCAATGGCCGACGGCAACACCAGATGGTCGAGACCCGCAAACGCGGCGTTCAGGACAAAGGCCAACGTCATCGTCAAACGCGTGAGCGATACTTTTCGGGCGGTGAGTTCCACCTGAAAGTCGCGCTCGAGCGCCGCATTGAACGGGGTAATTTTGAACATGCAGCGAGGCCGAACAGGGGGGCCGTGCCGATTCCATCTTCGAGGTGGACCAGCGACCAGCCTAAACAGACAACCAAACAACAGCGGGCCACGCCACACGTTTACGCTCTTTTCGACTTTCGGATGGGGTTCGAATGCGAACCTGTTCGCAGATCGACTGTGTCGCGATACCTCAGCCCGGCGTCGGGCACCGACGGGTCAACGTGCTCAGACATTTTCTCCTGCGGCCCCGTGGTTCGCCGCAGTCATCCGCTTCCGCCGTGCGAGGTCAGCCGCCTATGAAGCCGCTTTTTCATCACCCTGTTAAGCTTGGCCGTGGCTTGAATATAGCGATTCAGGTTGGAGGCGGGCAACTGTGAAGAACGAAACCACCGAACCAGACAACACATCAACGCTCGGTACATGAACCCGGTCTGTTAAGAGGCGCATCCGCGGCTGGTGGATTGCAACGTCCATCGGCCTCGCCTGGATCGCGCTCCATCAATATTACCTGCCCCGTACACTCAACTATGCCGCGCACGAGTGGGCGCAGTCGCTCGGCATCGAACTCACGACTGAAGATTGGCAGATCGACTGGTTAAACCAATCAGTGAGCGCGACCAATGTGACGCTCGGTGTGCCGGGGGACAGCGACCCCATACTCGACATACCGCGAGTTTCTCTGGATTTTGCGTTGTTACGATTGCTGCATGGATGGCGTGGAGCGATTTATCAGCTGCACCTCGACTCTCCCTCGTTACGTCTCCAAAAACCTTTGGGTGGTGAATGGACCTTCTTGGGTCTGTTTGACAACACACGCTTCGCAGCGCTCGTCTCTCGAAACTCAGGAACTTCACCACCCAATACACGCCTTTCAGCAGACCTCTTGATCGATCCGTCAGTAGCACCTGAAGACGTCATGCGCCTCGACTGGATTGTGATTGATAAAGGCACCATCGAGATTCGTGAAGAAATCGCCGGGCAGTCCGACGGCACTACCACTGAAGTGCGGTTTGCCGAAATTCGCATCGACGAGACGAATCTGCGCGCCCGTGATGTGATCTGGCCAGCGTCGCAGAGTGAGCACATTCAAACCTGGCAGATACAGGGACGTATTGGCACCGGTCAGATCCGGCTCAGTTCCGCCGGAAATCTGCTGAATTTTAGACCCCCGCGCCCTGACGAAGGCGAATGGGGGCAAACCAACCTGGTTTCGAATCCGAGGTTGCAAGGAACACTGACACTTCAACGATTCTCGGCGACGACACTTTCGAGACTTCTACCGGGAGCCAGTCTGGTAGACATGCGCAGCGAAGTCAGCGGGCCGGTGAACTTCGAACTTTTTGAACGAACATTTTTACGACTCGACGCGCCAGAATTGCACTTTGAAGGAGTTGAGTAACTCGATACCCGTAACCAGGCGACCTATGCGGCGGCTCCCACAGCATCAGCTCGCTTTGAAGGTAACCTCGCCGAGCCGGGATTTCGACCTGCTGCACTTACCGCTGCGACACTTGCGGAAAGTAGTTTGCGCGATCAGCCAGACCAGGTGCGAGTAGCAGCCGTTCGGCAGACACAGACCGTTCAGGGTGGGTTGACCGAACGATCCCGCGACGACATCGAGTCCACTCGCCCCCCAGAAGTGCAAGCCTTGCTCAGTGAGGTAGCCAAAGCTGCGGTAAGCGACTCCTTGCGCGAAGAACTCGGAGCAGGCGGCGCGGCAGCCGCGGGTGAACTGACTGGCATAATCCTGGAGGGGGAAAACGAAGAGGCCACTAAACCGGGTATGATCAGACGGATGGGCACTCGCATCAGTGACACCACGCGCAACGTCTGGCGCAAGATCACAGGCAAGGACGACTGAGCGAACGCATTTGCTCTCGCGCAATCACGAGTTGCGTTTGTAGAGGGCCTGCTCGACTGAATGGACGGCAGGACTGCCCATGGACTTCAGACCATCAGGAACCCCCTGATGATTCGCAGCGGGTTGATCCTGGCTCGCCTTGGTTTTTCCGATGATGCGATCAATGACGATTTCTATCCCTTTGAGTCGTGTTACGAGCCCTTGGATATAGTCAGTGGGTGCATCCTCTAGCGACCACGGCTCCGCCCAGGTCGATTCCTGTTGGCGCGTAAGTCCTTCAAGTTGGGCGCTTATCCAATGCGCGTCACGGACGATGCGCATCCGACCGTGAATATGTATCACTTCGTAGTTCCAGGTAGGAACCACCCGCCCATGCTCTCGTTTGGTGGGATACCACGCCGGAGTGATGTACGCCGATGGTCCATGAAAGATGACCAGCACTGGTTTCCCTTCAGGTGTGTCATCACCGATCGGGTTCTGAAGCGGAGCATGACCCTGAAGGGTGATTGCACCCGGTGTCGTTTCTACCAACAACATCGGTAAGTGGTTGGCATCGAGTCCTCCGGAAACCTGCTCGATTATCGTTGCCAGCGGCCATGACCGAATACCCGTGCACAACGTCAAGAGATCAGTTCCAGCGAAAGCCGGCGGAAGATACATCCTACATTCACCCCTTCAATGCACAGTTGTAGCCGATCGACTTATTGAAGGCCTGACTATTCAGTCCTTCTTGCTCAGGCCTTCTTGCGAGTAGCGCGAGCTTCGCATGCGCTTTCACGGGCAAAGCCGTGTAACCGCAGGGAAAATGAGAGGCACCCACAGTGTGCCGACCTGATCGATTCGCAGGAGCGAGTGGATCAGCGTTACCTTATGGAATCTCTGATTAGTGTCTTTTTCCGCCATAGTTGCGTTGGTCGTCGCTCCAGAAAATCACGGATTTACTGCATATCCGCGATTTCCTTCCGCTCCTCCCGCCTTGCTCTGACGGAAAAATCCTATTAATCAGAGTTTCCTTATACGACCTTCGCATACGGCGCCGTAATCTCGTACGCGCAGACCAGATCGTAAGCCTGACCTGGAAGACCATCCTGACCTGCCTGCCAGCCGTGCCACGGATATTCGACTGCGCCGTTTTCACGCAGCTTCGCCGTGCCGTTGCCGGTGATGACAAAAAATGGTCCGTGTTCCTCGCCGACAAACATCGGCAGACGATGGCGTTCTGCGGCACCGGGCTCAGGTGTACTGTACATCCCGCCGGTACCGGTCCCGTTGTAAAGTACCTGATGTACTTCCGCGAAGGCCGGTGCATCGGGGTTGGGCGTATTGCCGTGGTTGTGGGTTGAGAGATCGACCCCCTTCCCTGCGGTCCAAAAAAAGACATAGGCGATCTCAGCACCATCGTTGTCGAGTAAATGAAAACCCGGCACCAGGTGCGCATCTGTACCGTTGAAAAACGGCGTGTAGGCGTTGTAGCGCTGTTCAAAGGACTGCCATGCGAAAGCTTCGGCCATTGGCCCATTCACCACCAGCTGGTTCATCTGCTGGACTGCAGGTGGCGCGGCGGGTGTGCGGGTGTACACCGACAGTAACGCCCCTTCGCTGCCGGCTGAAATCACAGGTTGTGCAAGCCGCGTCGTGACCACATCACCGACCGCGGGATAGGTACGTCGATGCGGAGAAGCCAGCGCGCCTTCGATGACTTTCACAAACACCGCACCGGCAGATTGGTCGAGTAGAAGAGAATCCCCGGAGATGAGCCGCACGAACTGCAGGCGCCAGCCTGCCATGGTCCATGTGGGAGAAATTCGCGAGGCCGAACCGGGACCCATCTTAAGGGTCACGCCGAATCGCGTCGGATGTTTCACCACGTCCACATTGGTTTTTGCGCTGCTGATATCAATGACGTTTCCCATAGTTTCCTCTGTCGACAGTCTTCGGTGTGAGATTCAATCCGCTGCGTTCAAATCCCAGTTGTATTCGTAGCTGAGCTTCCGGCTAAGGTTCTGCAGGCCAGGAGCAATATCCGGACGCCGCGCGGCCAGCCATTCACGCAGACCTTTTTCGTCAGCCGCAAAATCGATGCGATACCAATCGAAGATCGTGGACAGCTCGAAGCCTCGCTCCGTCTGGCGTAGTCCACGCGGGTGCTTGAGGTAGGCTGCAACCTGTGTGTCCAACAACTCATCCAGGTTTCCTGCCGTGTAAGCCGTCTTGGCAATATTTGGACACGACACACTTGCACAGTTCACCGCAAAGTGAACCCGTTCATCACCGAAGAGTGGTCGGAGGATGCGGTGTTCAATGTCGTTCAGTGTGATCTTCTGACCGGCTATCTCGATGCGATGATCATCCCAAGGCCCGATGGCGAGGAGCTTGCGACCCATGCGCAGAATGCTCTTCTTGCGTGGATAGTCGAGCACCGTTTCAATGGTGAGCGCATTGTAGAGGTTGATCCAGTACGCCTGCTGTGCTCCACGTGTCAGCGAGCGTGGATCGACGGCCGCGAGTTGATCGAGGTAACGTCGTAGTCGCGGACGCGCTTCGCTACCAAGCACCCCATAACGCACCCGGTTGACACCTTGCGGATCGATGATCACATAGTCATCGAGCAGCGTCTGCCAGGCGCTATGGTCGACATCCGCTTGAGTGCCTTCGGCTCGCCAGAAATTCCATGCAACCGAATCAGGCACGGCGTGTGCCCCTCCGACGACGAAGAAGAGTACAGCGGCTGCGAAAACACGAATCGTACTCATGCTGGTTGCGCAATCCGCTCGACCTCCACCGCAATGCCGTTGAGTACCGACGTGCCACTTGGCTCATCCACAAAGTCCACTGGGGCTAACACGTTGTAGTTGGCCCTGACAAAGCCATGGGGAAAGGCAATCACCCCTCGTGCGAGATCGGTTCCTGTATTGACCTTTGCAACTAGCTCCCCTGTTGATGTGAAAACACACACCGAGTCACCGCCTTCGATGCCCCGTTCTCGCGCGTCGTCCTCGTGCAGCTCAACCACACACAATTCCACGCCCTTCTCGAGACCGGGTACCCCATGCAGCCAAGAGTTATTCGTGCGGATGTTACGCCGTCCAGTCAACACCAAACCCTCGGCGGGCCTGGTGGCACGGAGCCGATGGATCTCAGTGAGGATCAGCGGCGGCGCAAGATCGAGCTGACCGTCTGTATGCCGAACCACTTCGGCAAGCCGAGATCGGAGCGAGCCGGTCTCAATGCCATCAGGCGTGGCAGCCATCCGTTCGAGGGTCAGGCCATCACGTGCACCGAAGGCATCACCCTCGCGTCCTGAGCGAATACCCACATCCAAAAGTCTCTCAACACCCCGAGCCGGTCCAACCTTGCCAAGAATCTCCTGCACATCACGCCCATGTATGGCGCTTTCGGGGTCATCCACATGCCGACGCACGAGACCTGCCACCAGTTCGTCTTCAAAAGCGGCGAGCTCCGCAGCAGACGCCACTTGTCCAGCAGTTTTCACCCCATGTGCCAGCTGCAGGCAGAGCGACCATTCGTCCGGCCGATCATTGGAGGGCAATACCGGGGGGGTGTACCTCGCGACGTTTTTCCACCCGTAAGTACCGAGATAGTGTTCGTAATGCCCTTCTTCAAAGGGTGACGTTCCGGGCAGAAGAACGTGAGCAAGCTCAGCGGTTTCGGTTTCGAAGATGTCGACCGCGACAATGCACTCCAGGCTCGAAAGCGCCTTGCGCAGGCGTTCACTGTCTGGGTTGGAAAGAACCGGATTGCCGGCGAAATAAACCAGCGCACGGATCTGGCCTTCACCGGGCGTCTCGATCTTTTCCACGAGACAGGCCACCGGCAACTGACCACCGACTTCAGGGCGACCCGAGACACGACTGCGCCAGCGACCGTATTCAAGCTCATGACGGAGCGGTGAACGTGGCTGCGTAAACGGTTGTTCACCAAACATCGCGCCACCCGTCGTATCCAGTGCGCCGAGCTGAAGGTTGAGAACTTCGACGAGAAAACTGGTGAGTGTTCCGAACGCCTGCAAGGTGGTGCCGATGCGCCCGTAGATTACCGGGTGTTTCGCTTCCGCCAGACGTGTGGCCAGGTCTTCGATCACTTGTGCACGCACACCACAGTGCACTGCGGCTTCGTGCATATCGGCTGCGCTGATCGCGCGGAACAGTTCATCGGTGCCACGTACACGATACCGGGAAGGGACCCTTAGCCCTCTTTCCGAAAGCCGATTGATCAGGGCCATGAGCAACCACGCATCGGTGCCTGGACGAATCGCAAGATGGGCATCGGCGAGTCGCGCCGTCTCGGTTCTGCGCGGATCAACCACGATCAGCGAACCGCCACGCGCATGCAGATCCCGCACCTTCTCGCGAAATTTCGGCACCATCCACAGGCTGCCGTTGGAAACTGCCGGATTGGCGCCGAGCATCAGAAGGCAGTCGGTGTGCAGGATGTCCGGAACGGGAATCGCCATGTCATTGCCGAACATCAATTCCGCAGCGAGATTTTTAGGCAGCTGGTCCACACTGACCGCGCTATAGAGATTGCGTGAAGCCAATGTGCCGGCGACGATGCCGAGCCCCATGGACAGGCCAACGTTGTGCGCCGTGGGATTCCCGATATAAGTGGCTACAGCATCCGCACCATAACGCGAGCGGATGTCCGCCAAACGCCGACCCGCTTTGGTAAAAGCTTCATCCCAGGACACCACCCGACGTCCGCTTGCATCCCGAACCAATGGCTCGCGAACCCGCCGTGGGTCCTCATGTAGTCCGGCCAGCGCAACACCTTTTGGACAGAGGTGCCCTTCGCTGAACCGGTCGTCATGATTGCCGCGGATATGCACCACCTGCGTGCCGTCGAGGGTGACTTTGAGCCCACATCCAGCTTCGCAGATGGGACAGATACGATAGGCAGTGGTCGTGCTTGTTGTGTTCATCTCGGTTTCTCATCGGGGCCTTGCCACCGTGCGTTCGAATGGTGCGGCGCGCCGTCAGACTTCGCAATCGATTGTAAGCCGGTGTGCCACTGGGCCCGGACCCAGCGTACAGTGCCGCCCACCGAAGCATCTTCCCCTCAGCGCCATGCCACACATCCTCATCGTCGAAGATGAAGCCACCATCGCCGACACGCTGGTGTTTGCCCTTAACGCCGACGGCCATACCACCCACTGGACCCTGCTCGGTCGTGATGCGCTCGACTACGTCAGCAAAAACACCGTCGACCTGATCGTGCTCGACGTCGGACTTCCCGATCAAAACGGCTTTGAAGTCTGCAAGACATTGCGACGAACCTCCGAGATACCCGTGCTCTTCCTGACTGCGCGAGCCGCAGAAATCGATCGCATCGTCGGCCTCGAAATCGGTGCGGATGACTATGTCGTGAAACCGTTCAGTCCACGTGAAGTGGCCGCACGGGTGCGGAACATTCTGAAACGCTCGGGTAGTCTCCGCCCCCAGATTCCACCTGCAGAATCCGAGTTTGTGATCGATGCCGACCGCGCGCTCATTCAATACCAAGGCACGCCGCTCAACCTGACACCTCATGAGTACCACATCCTGGCCTGCCTCGTGCGGCGCCCAAGCCAAGTGTTCTCGCGTGATCAATTGCTCGACGCTGCGGGCATCAGCACCGGTGCCGGATATGCGCGTAACATCGACACCCACGTGAAGGACCTACGGGCAAAACTGGGCACCACCCATGCAGAAGCGGATCCGATCCGCACACACCGGGGTTTCGGCTACAGCTACCAGCCTGGCGCTTAAATTCATGCCGCTCTCACTGACCCTGCGCATCTTCATTGTCTACGGTGTCTTTGTGGCGCTGACGGCGTGGTTCGTGCTTCGGCTTGTTAACGACCAGATCAAGCCTGCCGTGCGCCAGTCCACGGAAGAAACGCTGGTAGGCACGGCAAACCTGCTCGCCGTACTGGTGGGCACCGAAGCTCGCAGTGGCGCCTTACCGGCGGCTGAACTGGCGTCCATTCTCGCGCGCTACAACCAGCGCCATCCGGATGCGCAGATCTGGGGCATGACCAAGGATGTAGTAAGCCACCGGATCTACATCACCGATCACCGCGGCGTCGTCCTGTTCGATTCGGCGGGTCACGCCGTCGGTGAGGACTACTCGAAGTGGAACGATGTCTATCTCACGCTTCAAGGCCGTTATGGAGCACGTTCGTCACCGGAAGATCCGAAGGACCCGGACTCCTCGGTGATGTATGTGGCCGCGCCGATTCGTGATGGCAACACCATCATCGGCGTCCTGACCGTCGCCAAACCCAATCGCACATTACAACCCTACATCGAACGCTCTCAGCGCGAGCTTGCGCTCTACGGTGGCGCTTTGCTGATTCTCGGTGTGGTGTTTGCCGCGGTGTTATCGTGACGTTTTGGGCGATCACTTGGGCTCATGACGCACTACGCGCAAGCCGTCAGTCGTGGCGAACGAGCGACCATTCCCCAACCTGCAGCACCGGATTTGCGACATCTCGCGGATGCGCTCGAAAACATGCGGGTGCAGCTGGAAGGCAAAGCCTACGTTGAGCGTTATGTTGAAACCCTCACGCATGAGCTCAAGTCCCCCCTCGCCGCGATTCGTGGTGCCGCGGAACTCTTGCACGGTGAAATGTCAGCCGATGATCGATCCCGTTTTCTGCGTAACATCGAAACCCAGACGGAAAGGTTGCAGGACCTGTCTGAACGATTGCTCGGTCTGGCCATAGTTGAACAACAGCAGTCCCCGGTTGCAGTGGAGAACATCAACCTGGACGGGCTGGTGAGTGAACTCGTTAGCGCCGTGCAACCGCGACTGATTGCGGCCGGAATCACCTGTGACCTCAACGTGCCCTCAGGGATTTCCGTTCGTGGCGAACGATTTCTGCTCCGCCAGGCGATTCAGAACCTGCCCGACAATGCGATTCGTTGGACATCGCACAGCGGGACCATCAACGCAACGGCCGAAAACCGAAGCGGCGAGTGCTTGATTCGCATCAGCAATACCGGCCCGCAGATTCCGGACTATGCCCTGCCACGTCTCACCGAACGCTTCTATGCCCTGCCTGATCCGGTGACTGGCCGAAAGAGCACGGGACTTGGACTCAACTTCGTGCTTGAAGTGGCTGGCCTGCATCATGGTCATTTCACCATCGAGAACTCGGGTGATGGTGTGATCGCGGCACTGCGGCTGCCACTCGATTCCCACACAAAGGCCACAGAAGCTGCACCAGACCCACACCGCTGAAGCGCACCGTGCACGGGATAACTTCATTCGGTGACTCCCATGCAAAAACAGCTCCTCTTCCGTGGCCTCGCCGTTGGCGCGCTGATCATCATCCTGCTCATTGGGTTGTCATCCGTTCAAGGCATCGTTTATGAGCCCCAAGCACGTAGCTTCGAGGTACAACAAGACATCGCACGGAGTGCCGCTGGCGCCCAAGCGGTAACAGGCCCTGTGCTCTTCATCCCGTATCAACGCACAGAACAACTGCAGTGGACGGATGCAGCCACGCAAGAGAAGAAGTCTTCGATCAACGTCCACAAGGGCGTGTTGCACTTCCTTCCCGACACCTTAAACATCAGCAGCACCCTCAAAACCGAGGTGCGAAGGCGCGGGATCTTCGCCGCCAACACTTTTCGCACGAAACTCGAGATCGAAGGCAGCTTGAGGCTACCCGCTCACTTCAATGTGGCAGGAAGCGTAGACGAGTACGATTTTGGCGACGCCTCACTGGCCATCGGCATCGCCGATATCCGCGGTATCGTTGGCAGCCTGTCTCTCACGATTGACGGGAAGAAGAAGATACTCGAACCGGGAACCGGATCATCGGTACTCGGTACCGGCATTCACGCACCCCTGGACATTGCCAACTCCGCCGAAGACCGCGTACTGCCGTTCCGCCTCATGCTCGAATTGCTCGGCAGCGAAGCACTGCGTTTCACACCTGTCGGCAAAACCACCGAAGTCACGATGAATGCGGACTGGCCGCACCCGAGCTTCACGGGTGAGTTCCTGCCTCTGGAACGCAACGTTTCGGATCAAGGATTCAACGCCACCTGGAAAACTACCTTCATGGCAACCAATCTCAACGCCCTCTTGGACAGCTGCACACGTTCAGCAACCGACTGCGAAACGATAACGACACGGAACTTCGGTATCAGTTTGATCGACCCGGTAAATCACTACGCGCTCAATGAACGCTCGACGAAATATGGGCTACTCTTCATTGTCCTCACGTTCACAGGCTTCTTTTTGTTTGAAGTTTTGAAGGCCGTGCGCGTGCATCCGGTGCAATACGCCTTCGTAGGCGCGGGATTGGTGGTGTTTTATCTTCTGCTGTTGTCGCTCTCCGAACACATTGGCTTCGAATCGGCGTATCTGGTGTCGAGCATCGCCTGTATCAGCCTGATCGGCGCCTACGTGCGCAGTGTGCTCGGAAGCCTTGGACGGGCGCTGACGCTGGTTGCAGGATTGATCGCCTTGTATGCAACCTTGTACACGGTGCTGAATACAGAGGACTACGCCCTGCTCATGGGCTCTGCGCTGCTCTTCGGCGTGCTCGCACTGGCGATGGTGCTCACGCGGAAAGTCGACTGGTTCGCCCCCACAAAGCTGCCGGAGGTGGCCTCGTGAGACGCGGTTATCTCAGCCCTGCGCGAAGTCGTAACAGAAGGTCCCGATACCATGCTTGAACGCCCTGACGTTGGTGATGACACGATCATTCGGGCATTGGAAATTGCCTACCCGATCAACATCCGTGAGCTTCACTTTCTGCCAATAGGACTCGACCCTGCCGCCTCCGTTTTCAGGGTTGAACTCGCCGATGATCGCGCAGTGCTGCTCAAGCTGAAGACCCGGTCGTTTACGCCGGCGAGCCTGAAAGTGCCCTTCTTGTTGCATGCACAAGGACTGCACAACGTGGTCGCTCCATCGCAAACACACGAAAAAGAACTCTCGTTGTCCATAGGGTCTCAGCGCTTTGCAGCGCTGTATCCCTGGATCGAAGGTCAAACTGCCTTCGAAGAGGGGCTTGATGAAGGGCAATCGAGTCAGCTCGGAGAATGGCTTCACCGGATGCACGCCACGCATCTACCTGAGGAGATCATTCACCTCACGACCGGAGAGACATTTCGATCACCCCATGCGGAACCTCTGAGAACCCTAAGCCGTTCAATCGCGGCGCAAGGCTGTGGTGGCACCGCGGCACACAAGGAGCTGGTCAAGTTCTGGAATCGTAAAGCCACACAGATCGTCGACCTGCTGGTTCGCTGCGAAGAAATCGGTTGGATCGCGCAAGCGCAGAATGCCCCTCAAACCCTCTGTCATGCTGACATTCACCTCGATAACGTGCTGGTCGACACCGCAGGTGAATTGCAAGTCATTGATTGGGATGAAGTCTGTCGGGCGCCCATCTAGCGGGACCTGATGTTTCTGCTGCGAGGTGGTGTCTTTCCGTCCTATGAATCCCAACTCGATGAAATAGCGTTTCAGCGTGGATACGGAGCAGTACAACAGAACCCGTGGTTGATCGCCTGGTATCGTTACACCTGGGTCATCCAGGAGCTCACAGAATTCGGTCGTCAGATCATCGAAGCAGAAGATCCGAGATCTGAAACCGCCGTCGATGGCCTCAGACGATTTCAGGCGCTCTTTGATGCGGGGGACGTGATCGATCTCGCGAAGCGGAGCGATCCGTCCCTCTGATGCATCTGAAGAATTGGGGTTATGCAGCCACCCAATTGCCGTGGAACCCCATCGGCACACGCGCGGGAACCATCGCTGTGGCGACCGGACCTGCCTCCACATCATCGGCGCGCAGTACAAAGAACTCGCTCTTCTGGGTATTGCCGTTGAAGCCGAGCACCATCAGGTAGCCGTCGTTTTCCGCCTTTGAATTTGTGGAAGGTGCGAACACCGCTTCACCGAGCAGATAACCCTCACCCGGCGTCCACGTTCGTCGCTTGTTACCGTTGTGGGTATCGTAGTGCACCACATGCGTAAAGCCGCCCAGACGATTCGACGGTGAGCCCACCGCATAACCATGCCGGTAGGCATGGGTCGAGAGGCGATCATCCGTGCGTGGGAATTCGCAGGCGAAGTCGTCGAACTGCTCTTCCTTGATGGAGCTCTTATTGTCAGAGAGGTCCACCGTCCACCGACGGAACGTGGGGGCTGTCCCTTCACTGTTATCGGCCATCTTACCGTCGAGCTTGGGTGCGAACTGGGTGGCGTTGGAGCCGGTCACATCGGCATGTAGCTTAGAACCATCGGTCCAGGCATTCATCATGTGGAACATGAACTTGGCGTCGGTGCTGAACCAGCGAACGTCTTGCGCTGTTCCATTGCGGGGAATGACGCCAAAGTGTGTTCCCTTCTCGGGTTCCCACGCCATCATAGGACCACCGGTCATCACCCGTTCAAGGCTCGTGGTCACGGGGAAGATTGGGAAAATCGCATGGGTTTCGGTGACGAAGAAGTCGTGCACCATCGCCGAATAAGGTGCGTCGAAAAATTCGTTGCGGATCAGCTTGCCGTCTTTGTCGGCGACGTTGTACCGCAGCGTCTTACTACCGGGACCACCGGCAGAATAGCCGAAGAAAATCATCTCGCCGGTCTTGGCGTCAATCTTCGGATGCGCAGTGATCGGCCCTTTGATCTGACCATCGAAGTCCACCGTCTTACGCGTAGCCAAGGACTTGTGTTCAAGCTCCACAGCGAGCGCACCTTCCATGAGCGCCAGAAGCCGGCCGTTGTGGTCAACGATGTTGGTATTGGCGGTGTTATACTCCTCGCTGATCACGGAGGGGTCGGAGAACATCGGGTTACCAAACACCCCGTAGAGACGCCGACCCGCAGCGCGTTCCAACTCAAATTTGCGCGTGCGCACCCAACGATTGCGCCAGGAAATCCGCCCGCCTTCGATATTGAAGCAGTGGATCATCCCGTCGCCGTCGAACCAGTGATAACTGTCGCCTTCCCGCGGTCCATGCAGCGGATCCGGGCCATTGCGGTAGTACGTACCGGCGAGGTCTTTCGGTAACTCGCCGTGCACAATCAAATCAGGCGCGTCGCACTCCATGCCGAGAGGTGCATAGGGGCCTTGAAGAAAGGGGTCATTGGGCATGGGTAGGGTCATGAATATTTACCTCGAGTAACTTACAGCGAAGATTGTACTAGCAGACGCCGAAATTACGAAGGGTGATCTTCCAAAGTCTCCGTAACCATCGCGCGTGCCTCAGCCACGATGACATCCAGATGTTGCTGATCCTTGAAGCTCTCGGCGTAAATTTTGTAGATGTTTTCGGTCCCAGAGGGTCTCGCCGCGAACCAACCATTAGACGTGTTGACCTTGAGCCCACCGATCGAGGCATCGTTGCCGGGTGCCTGAGTCAAACGTGCGGTGATGGCATCACCCGCCAACGTCGTTGCCTTGACGGACTCAGGTGAGAGCTTACCCAGTCTGGACTTCTCTTCCGGCGTCGCAGGTGTATCGATGCGGGCGTAAACCGGCGCACCAAATTTGTCGGTCAGCGCTCGATAACGTTCCCCTGGATCGCGACCGGTTACCGCCGACATTTCTGCGGCGAGCAAGTTTAGGATGAGACCATCTTTGTCGGTGGACCAAACTTTGCCATCGAGCCGCAGGAAACTCGCGCCTGCACTCTCTTCACCCCCAAAACAAACCGAGCCATCGTAGGGGCCCGGCGTGAACCATTTGAAGCCCACAGGAACTTCGAGAAGTTTACGACCGAGACTCGCGACCACACGGTCAATCAACGCGCTCGACACGAGTGTCTTGCCGATGGCTGCCGTCGATGACCACGCGGTGCGGGAGCTGATCAAATACTCAATGGCGACTGCAAGATAGTGATTGGGGTTTAACAAGCCCACGGACGGGGTAACGATGCCGTGCCGGTCCGCATCGGGGTCGTTGGCAAAAGCGACATCGAAACGGTCTTTGAGTCGCACGAGACCCGCCATGGCATCCGGGCTTGAGCAATCCATACGAATGCGCCCGTCGTGATCGAGGGTCATAAACCCGAAACGAGGATCCACCACCGGATTCACGAGCTCGATGTTAATACCGTACTTTTCGCTGATCGGTGCCCAATAGTGCACGCCTGAACCACCCAGGGGATCAACGCCGAGTTTTAGCCCTGATGCACGAATCGCCGCAAAGTTGATCACCGCACCTAGATCATCCACATAGGGTGAAATCAAGTCGCGCGCATGGGTCGTTTCTGTCAACAGCGCGACTTCATACGGCAGACGCATCACCTCCCGATTGCCATGCTCAAGAAGCACGTTGGCTCGATCCTGAATCCAGCGTGTGATTTCGGTATCAGCCGGACCGCCGTTCGGCGGG
>SYFY01000155.1 GCA_005799745.1 Gammaproteobacteria bacterium | reverse complement strand
GTCACCGATGATGAGTTCGCGCTGACCGCGAGCGACCGGAACCATCGCATCAATACACTTGAGTCCGGTCTGTACCGGCTGCTTCACGCTTTGCCGCGAGATGACGCCTGGCGCAACTTTCTCAATCGGTGCTGACAAGGTGGTGTTGAGCGGTCCTTTGCCGTCGATGGGATTACCCAGCGAGTCGACGACACGACCAAGCAGCTCTCGACCGATGGGTACCTCCAGAATTCGACCGGTACAACGGGCGGTGACACCTTCCGTCAGGCTCTTGTAGTCGCCGAGTACAACCACCCCGACGCTATCGCGTTCGAGGTTAAGGGCCATGCCATACAGGCCGCCCGGGAACTCGATCATTTCTCCGTATTGGGCGTCCGCCAGACCGTGAATCCGAACGATACCGTCGGAAACACTGACGACGGTACCTTCGTTCTGCGCCTCCGCAGCCAGGTCAAGACGCTCAATGCGTCCGCGGATGATGTCGCTGATTTCGGAAGGATTAAGTTGCTGCATCTTTCTATCCTGTACCTTGTACCCTGCTGTTTCCGGGCCGATTCCGGCTATTTCCGGTTTTGGGTGTGGTCCGTGTACGGACCGGTTAATTCGTATTCGCCTAACAACCTTGCTACGCGGCCAGTCAATCTCAGCTACGCAACAGTGACTCCGCCAGCTTGTCCAGTTTTCCGCGGACAGAACCATCAATCACCGTATCGCCTGCTCGAATAATGGCACCACCAATCAATGAAGCATCCACCCGACTGGCTAAGACAACGTCACGCTCATATTTCTTTTCCAGGGCCTGTTTGAGGCCTGCGATCTCCGTATCCGTCACTGGATAAGCGGACACCACTTCGACTTCCAGCATTCGCTCTTCTTGCGCTTTGAGTAGCTCGAACTGTTCTGCAACAGGCTCGAAGAGGTCGAGTCGCTGGTTTTCTGCGAGTACCCGTACAAAACGTCTTGACCGATCATCAAGCTCATCGCCGCAAATCTCGATGAGTTTCTGGGCTTTTACGGGAGCGGCGACTTCTGGTGTTTCCAGAAACCGCTTCACTTTCTCATCGCCCGCCGCAGCGGATAACACGGCAAGTACTCGCGACCAATGCGCGAGCTGTTTTTCTCGTTTCGCCAGTGCGAAAACCGCATTGGCGTAAGGGCGGCTGACGGTGGTGAGTTCTGCCATAACCGTTCCGTTTAGAGTTCTGCCGCGAGACGGTTCAGGATCTGGGCGTGTTTGGTCGCATCGACCGACTCACCCAGCACCTTCTCAGCGCCACGAACGGCAAGCACAGCCACTTGGCCACGCAGTGATTCCTTCGCACGGTTGATCTCTTGTTGGATCTCTGACCGGGCAGCTTCCTTAAGGCGCTCGCCTTCTTCGCGCGCTTCGTTCTTGGCGCTTTCAACCATCTGCGCAGCGCGTTGGCGCGCCTGCTCAAGAATGGCGGCGGCCTCTTCCTTCGCTTTGGCAAGTTCGGCTTCCGCGCCGCTCTTTGCCTGAGCGAGGCGTTTATCGGCCTCCTCTGCGGCAGCCAGTCCACTGGCGATGGCCGTTTGGCGCTCGCGCATGGCTGTACGCAGCGGTGGCCAAATGTACTTCGCGCAGAACCAAACGAAGTAGAGAAAAACAACACTCTGGATCAGCAGTGTCGCGGTTAGATTCATGACTCGTTCTCTCTGTGATGAGCCGTTCTGGTCAAGTGGTTCCGAATCTGATGCACGATATAACGGACAGGGGGAATCCCCACCGCTCTATTCATCAGACCGCAAACACCACGTACAGGCCGATACCCACGGAGATCATGGGTACTGCGTCAACAAGACCCAGCACGATGAAGAGTTGTGTACGCAACATCGGCATAAGCTCGGGCTGCCGAGCAACACCTTCGATGTACTTGCCGCCGAGAACGCCCACGCCAACCGCGGCGCCGATCGCTCCGAGGCCGAGGAACAGGCCGCCGGCGACAAATTTGAGGACTTCAAGTTCCATGATAACTCCCTTGGTTAAAGGTCGGTTGTGCTAGTGCGCTTCAGCTTCGTGGGCCTGCGCGAGATATACGATGGTCAACACCGCGAAAACAAAGGCCTGGAGCGTGATCACGATGACGTGGAATGCGGCCCAGACAAACTGCATCAGACCACCACCAGCCACCATCAACACCTCGCCAAAGCCAAAGGCATGAACGGAGAACATCAGCGCGATCAGGATGAAGATCATTTCACCGGCGTACATATTGCCGAAGAGCCGCAATCCCAGGGACAGGGGCTTGGCGATCAGTGTTACCAGCTCGAGAACGAAGTTGATCGGGTAAAGGAAAACAACCGGAAACGGGTGACCGTAGAGTTCCTTGAGAAATCCGCCAATACCCTTGCACTTGATGCTGTAGTAGATGATCAGCACAAACACCGACAGCGCCATAGACATGGTGATATTCGGGTCGGTGGTTGCGACGACTTTCATGTGAGAGATGCCCAAAGATGTCGCGAGCATCGGAATCCAGTCCACAGGAACCAGGTCCATCAGGTTCATGAGAAAAACCCACACAAATATCGTGAGGGCGAGTGGTGCGATGAGATCGTTTTTGTGGTGAAAGATGCTCTGGGTGGTGTCGTCGATGAAGTCGATGATCATCTCAACGAAGTTCTGCAAGCCTCCCGGAACCCCGGCCGTCGCCTTCTTTGCCGCGGACGAGAACATCCACACGAAGATCAATCCGGTGACGATCGCCCAAAACATTGAATCAACGTTTACCGACCAAAAACCCATAGCCTGTGCTTCTGCCGCTGAATGGGCGAAGCCCCAAGAACCGTCCGGATGTTGTCCATAGGTGAGATTGGTCAGGTGGTGCTGGAGGTATTCCTGCGTCGTCGGATTTTCGCTAGCCATTACCAACCTCAAATCGTGGACCAGGAGGTTATCCTCCAGGCTCAGCATTCAATCAGTTACCTAACACCACCTGCTTGCCCGGCGCGCTCTAATTAGAACGTGGCTGCCAGTAGCTACCAACCGCGTGCGCCAGGAGCGTGACGATCACACCGCTGAAGAAGCCCGCTGGGCCTGGCGCCAAGTTCTTCAGAACTAGCGCCATGAAAATAATGGTGGAAACAAACTTCACCACCCCTTGTACCAGCAGCCACCCGCCGGGTTTGCGGCGGGTTGATGCCCATGCGAACCACGCATTTGGCATCAAGATGGTGAGCCCGCCAAGCAATGCCGCCGTACCAAGTTCGGAGCCAGCCAAAGCCAACCCTGCCGTAACCCCGGTCAGCGCCAACGCTTGAATCGTTACTACGCGATAGGCACCTTCGCGATATGCACCTTGAACGGTCATTTCACTGGAGCCAGTCGATCGTTCCTGCGAGATGAGCCGTGCGTTTTCAACTAACCCCTCATCGGGAACCTGGTTGATCCTCGGGTAAACCCCGCAGGCACCAACCGGTTAGATGTGCTTTAAACCGGCGGTCTAGAAAGCGGCGCGGATTATAGGAAGCGGCTACCTTCGATTCAATGAAAAATGCGGCTCTGCACAAACTTCTTACGAACACTGCGGAGTTTCTGCAAGACGCACAACTTCTGCTGCTTGCTTCGCGCCCAAAAAACCACGATTGCGCTTAGCGGAGGTGAGACAGAACGCCGTCCAGCTCTTCGAGGGTGTTGTAGTGTATCGACACCACACCCTTGCCGTTCTTGTGGTGGTCAATCGACACGGGTGCGCCGATCCGCTCTGTGAGATCCCGCTCAAGCGCGCGCGTATCGGAGTCCTTTTCCGTGGCCTGAGTGATCGCCGCCTTCGGTGCCAGCAGGCGTTTCACCAAGGCTTCTGTCTGACGAACCGACATCGCCTTCTCAGCGATATCGCGTGCGGCACCATCTTGTTGGTCGTTGGGCAACCCGAGCAATGCTCGCGCGTGCCCTGCTTCCAGCCTGCCTTGCTCCAAAAGAAGTTTGGCGCCACTGGACAGATTCAATAGCCGCATCAGGTTTGTCACCGCGGTGCGCGATTTGCCTACTGAGTCAGCCACCTGTTCGTGGGTCAGACCAAACTCCTCGCGTAGCCTCACGAGCGCCTGAGCTTCTTCAAGCGGTTTGAGGTTTTCACGTTGGATATTCTCGATCAGCGCCAGTGCGGACGCTTCGCGATCCGACGCTTGTCGCACCAATGCGGGGATTCGATCCATTTGCGCCACTTGGGCGGCCCGCCATCGTCGCTCACCGGCAATGAGTTCGTAGCCGCCACCGGCACGCTCTCGCACGACGATGGGCTGCAGCAACCCTTGGGTCTTTAGCGACTCCGCGAGCTCCGCGATGGCGGCCTCATCGAAGGTCCGTCGCGGTTGGTAACGGCTTCGATAGACCTCATGAACACCCACCATGCGCTGAACACCACTGAGGCTGGTGTGTGGTTCAGGCGCAACCACGTCTGGCCGATCACTTCGCGTGAGCAGCGCATCAAGTCCTCGTCCGAGTCGTTTTCCCGTCACGAGCGTTGGGTGCCAAGTCTTGAATAACGGCTTTCAGAGTATTTGCGCTTGATCTCACCAGCAAGCGCCATATAGGCAACCGCACCACGAGACTGCCGATCATACAGAATCGCCGGCAAGCCATGACTGGGTGCTTCCGCTAGCCGGACGTTGCGCGGAATGACGGTCCGAAACACCTTTTCTGAGAAGTGTTGAAAAAGTTGTCTCGAAACTTCCCGGGTGAGTGCATTACGTGGGTCGTACATGGTTCTGAGCAACCCTTCGATCTCGAGTCCCGGATTGGCGTGAGCGCGTACGCCATCAATGGTGTTCAGCAGCGCCGACAACCCTTCCAGCGCGTAG
>SYFY01000154.1 GCA_005799745.1 Gammaproteobacteria bacterium | reverse complement strand
GGTTCTGCTTGCGGATGAGGTACAACAGAAGATCGAGTGGCCCTTCAAAGGTCTCAAGGAAAACCTCCAGCGCTTCGGGCGGAATGTAGAGATCGGTCGGCAGCTCCCGTACCGGCTTGCCTTGGACAAGCGCGATGGTCTCGGAGTCGACGCTTCTCGCTTCCGCGAGTCGAGGTGGCTGAATGTCTACCGCTTCAGCCACGTCGTCCACCCACCTCTCCAAACGCTGGCACCCGGCGGTGGCCACGGATGGCCCGCAGGCGATGTCTGCTACCACGAGAAAAGTCCAGGAGGGACTTTTCCGGGAAAGTGCTAGGCGATACCAATAGCTTCACGCACATCCTCCAGCGTTTCTCGCGCCACAGCACGAGCGGTTTCCGATCCTTCCTGAAGAATCGAGTTGACGAGGTCCGGATCATCTTCAAATTGTGCCGCACGTTGGCGCATCTGTGCCTGTTCGGCGTTGACCGCATCGATGAGTGGCTTCTTGCAGTCAAGGCAACCAATAGACGCAGACCGGCAACCTTCACTCGACCAGGCGAGCAGATCTTTCGATGAATACAACTGGTGAAGTGCAAACACCGGGCAGTTATCGGGGTTACCCGGATCCTTGCGCCGCGCGCGTGCCGGATCGGTCTTCATCGTGCGAATTTTTTCTTCAACGACCTCCGGTTCTTCGCGCAGCTGAATGGTGTTGTTGTACGACTTCGACATCTTCTCGCCATCGAGGCCAGGTACACGTGCCGCTTCATTCACTAATGCATGCGGCTCGGAAAGGATGATTCGCCCTCCCCCTTCGAGGTAACCGTACAGGCGTTCGGTATCACCGATGGAGAGATTCTGTTGCCCGGAGAGCAACGCCCGCGCCCGCTCGAGGGCTTCTGCATCACCCTGTTCGAGATAGGCCCGGCGACTTTCTTTGTAGAGCCGGGCGTTTTTCTTGCCGAGTTTGGTGATGGCTGCTTCTGCCATCTCCTCAAATCCCGGCTCTTTGCCGTAGATGTGATTGAACCGGCGCGCCACTTCGCGGGTCAGCTCCACATGGGCTACCTGATCGGCACCCACAGGCACATGGCCGGCGCGATAAATCAGGATGTCCGCCGCTTGCAGCAGCGGGTAACCAAGAAAACCGTAGGTCGCGAGGTCCTTGTCGCCGAGTTTCTGCTGCTGATCCTTGTAGCTTGGGACACGTTCAAGCCAGGCGAGCGGCGTGATCATGGAGAGCAACAAGTGCAGCTCCGCATGTTCCGGCACCCTGGACTGAACAAATATCGTTGAGGAGCCGGGATTGAGGCCCGCGGCCAGCCAGTCCACGACCACATCAAACGTGTGGCCCGTAATACTCCCGGTGTTGTCATAAGCAGTGGTCAAGGCGTGCCAATCCGCCACGAAGAAGTAGCAGTCGAACTCATACTGGAGCCGTACCCAGTTCTTGAGGACGCCATGATAGTGACCCAGGTGTAGACGACCGGTCGGTCGCATACCCGAGACGACACGTGTCGCCGAATCGCTGCTGCTCAAGCGAACCACCCTCCCCAGATCGGTGTTAAAGCGAGGTTATCTAACGAGACTTATTGTTGTGGGGCGGCAGTATACCGACCGCGTCCGGAAAAGCCGAAGCTACGAGAAATCGGCGACGGGGATTTCGGCACGCAGTGCGTCAGCTTGCGAATTGGCCGAGACCCTGGCGTTCGATATTCGGGACCGGACCCGTCAGGTCGATCATCGTCGTGGCACCTACACCGCCGTGACCCGCGTCGATTATCAGATCCACCTGCCGTTCGAGTGCTTCTCGCATTTCTACGGGGTCCGTCATGGGCAAGTCCTGTCCCGGCAACCGCATCGTGGTGGTCATCAGGGGCTCGCCCAGAATCTCCAAAAGCCCCCGGACAACAGGGTGATCCGGCACTCGAATGCCAATGGTGCGGCGTTTTTCATGGACCAACCGTTTCGGGCATTCACGACTCGCTGGCAGGATGAACGTGAACGGGCCTGGGGTGTAGTGCTTCAGTATGCGGAACTGGGTGTTATCCACACGGGCATAAATGGAAAGCTCGGAAAGGTCCCGGCAGGCGAGGGTCAACATGTGGTTTTTGTCGAGCTTGCGCAGCGTCTCCACCCGGTCGAGGGCTTTCTTGTCGCCGATATGGCAACCGAGAGCGTAGGACGTGTCCGTCGGATACACGACCAAGCCGCCCGCCTGCAGGATATCCGCGGCGCGTTGCAGCAGCCGCTTCTGCGGATGGGTGGGGTGAATTTCGAAGTACTGGCTCATAAGAGCGGCGCACGATACGCCGAGGCTGCTCACGCGGCCACTCGCGACGGATGTGGCGATGATTCAGGAGAACGAACCCGCGACAAACAGCAGCACCCGGAAGAATCGTCCCTTCCTCGCCTCGCTATGGACCACACAGGCGAGCGGGAAGCTGCCAAAGTGGTGGTCGATCACACGGTTGATCTGGATCACGTCGGTGATGCTGATGTGGGCGTATCCGATAGTGATCAGGACGACTCGCTCAGGGTTCAGGCATCGATCGAGCTCGAGCGAGGCCGAACGTAGTGCCTGTTCAGCCGCCACGCGTGGATCGTCACTTATCCCGACACCCGCTCGAAACCGCCCCGCCCCTCGAAATTCGTGATTGAGATCGCTCTCTTTGCCGAACAGCAGATCGTCACCACTGAAGAGGTTGGCGAGATCGCGTGCGAGCAGACGGGTGGCTTTTATGGCTTCAATGCGGTCAGGTCCTTTGGGAGGTTCGGGGAGAACGACCCATGCATCAAACGACTCAGACAGTTGTTCAACCAGCGCAGGCTCGAGATTGGGTTGAACTCGAACCACGGCGATGGTGAGCCAGCCTGCTGGCATCGCGCGCTTCGACCAATCGGCTATCGCGGGAAAATCGCGGTCGCCCGAACTACTCGTCACCAACAAAGTACCCCACGGAAATCGTTCAGGGGATAGTCTGGCCCAAGGGACCGTGGTCTCGAGAACTCTAGGTGGCAGTGTTGGTTCAGAAGGTACAACCGGCACTTGCAATCTCCCGGTTTCGTTTAGACCTAACATACAGATCGAATGTCCGAGATCTTATCCTCAACACGGGGCGTGATATCGAAAGGGTGAGGGGAAATGTTCAACGTTGGAGACCGAGTGATTTGTATCTATGACGAGTTTCCGCCCTCAGTTTGGGGGTGGGGCCACACACTGCCTCTAGCAGGGCGCGTTTATCAGATCCGTGGCCTTCGCACTGACCCGCACTATCTCTCTGGTGAGCCTGGTATCGGGGTGTGGCTCGTCGAAATCACCAACCCACCCATGATTAACGGTGAGGAGCCTACATTCACTGCCGGTCGGTTTCGTAAAACTGGGTTGCATGAAGGGACCAAGTCGAATCTGGAAGCTGCAGATATTGAGCTGTCTAAAGTCAATCAACCCAAACGGAGCGTCGAGGTTTCCACTTGAGATTCAACACACCACTCGGCGAGAAAGTTGCCCGGGCTTGACCCCGGTGTTTCCACGCTCCCTGCGGGCTCTTATCATTACCGCTCCTTAGGCCCCGGTTTCCCGCTTGAACCAACTCCTCGACTTCCTACCCATCGCCCTCTTCGTCGCGGTCTTTTTCGGTACCGATGCCCCCGACAACATCCTCTGGGCAACGGCGGCCTTGATGGCGGGTGTGACGATACAACTCGCGGCTTACTGGTTGCTGAAGAAGCCCATCGGCGGGCAGCTCAAGTTCACCTTCTGGGCGAGCATCATTCTGGGAGGGCTGACACTGGTATTGCGCGATGCGACCTTTATCCAATGGAAACCGACGGTCGTGAACTGGATTCTGGCGTTAGTGTTGCTGGGTGCGGATCTCTTTGTGGGTCGCAACCTCCTCAAATCGCTGCTTGGTCAACAGCTACAAGTGCCGGATAACGTCTGGCGTAACCTCAACTTTGGTTGGGCGGCCGGATTCACCCTCGCCGGCATTCTCAATCTCTATGTCGCCTGGAACTTTTCGATGGAGTTCTGGGTGACCTATAAGCTGATCGGCGGCTTCGGCCTCACGCTGCTCTACATCATTCTGACCGTCGTGTATCTTGCGCGCCTCGGCCATCTCAAGGATCCCAATGCCGAAGCGCCTGTTGAAGTCACGCCCAATGATCACAAATAGGATCACAAGCAATGTCATGAGAGCCGTCGCGTGCGCATTCTTGTTGTGCGCAGCGATTGCTCACGCGGAGTACGTTGCAGAAGCACTGCGCGTCGAACTCCGCAGCGGTGGATCCACCGAGCACCGGATTATCGACTACGTAAAAGCCGGCACGAAACTTGAAGTGCTCGCGGCGGGAGATGACTTCACGCAGATTCGAACCGAGAACGGCAGCGAGGGGTGGATTTCAAACCAATACCTTGTGACCGAACCACCCTCCCGCGATTTGCTTAAACAAAGCCAGGCACGGATCGAACAACTCACCGCCAACCTCGAACAGGCGACCGCCGGAGCAGGCAACGTCTTCGCCGAGCTTGAACAAGCCAAAGTGCAGGTGGCGACCCTCACCGAACAGTTGACCACCGCGCGCGACGAGCTGGATCGCATTCGTCGCATTTCGGCGAACTCCATCGAAGCTGAGCAAAAAGTACAGAACCTCGAAGAGCTTAATGGTCAGTTGCGAGACGAACTCAAAAACGTCGCCGCAGAGCGGCAACGTCTAGCCGACAATCTGGAAGAGCGCTGGCTGTTGATCGGTGGCGGTCTTGTGCTTGGCGGCCTGTTGCTCGGCGCGTTGATTAAATCGAGGCCACGGCGCAGCGGCTGGACATGATTGCCCTCTCCGTCAACCTCAACAAGATCGCATCGCTACGCAATACACGCGGCGGCACGATCCCGGATGTGCTGCAAGCCGCGCGCACGGTGCTCAAAGCAGGCGCGGATGGCATCACCGTGCACCCACGACCGGATCAACGCCACATCACACCTCAAGATGTGTATGCGCTGGCGGAATTCCTGCAGAAAGACTGGCCTGGCGTTGAATTCAACATAGAAGGCAACCCTGTTCCCGGACCACGTGCCAATGGTTATCCGGGACTCGATGCACTCATCGAATCCGCACGCCCAGCACAAGCGACACTGGTTCCCGACAGCGACAACCAGCTCACCAGCGACCACGGCTGGGATCTCTTGGGCGACAACGGCCCATTGATGGATCGCATTAAACGTTATCAAGCGCTCGGCGCACGCGTTTCGCTGTTCATGGACACTGACCTTGCTGCCATCGAACGAGCCAAGAAGGTGGGCGCAGATCGAATCGAGTTGTACACCGGCCCCTTCGCGGATGCGGTTGCGCACTTTGGTGTTGAATCGGCAGAAACACGTTCGAGCTTTGAGGCGTATGCAAAGGCGGCTTATTTCGCGCGCGATATTGGCCTTGGCGTGAACGCAGGCCACGACCTCAACTGCGCAAATCTGCCATTGCTCGCAACCATCGACGCCATCGTTGAAGTGTCGATTGGTCACGCGCTGATCGCCGATGCACTTTATCTTGGCCTCGTGCCCACCATTTCTGCTTACCTCAAGGCACTTGGACGAACTTCTCCCCGAACCTGACAGAGAACTATCGATGCTCAAAGCACGTTTTTTTTGCGGCCTCCTTCTACTCAGTACCCTCATGTCACCGCTCGCGTGGTCCGAGAGCAGTGTTCGCCTGACGACCAACATTGGCGCCATCGACATCGTGCTGTATGACTCTCAGGCCCCGCTCACGGTGAAGAACTTTTTGGAATTGGTCGATGCGGGTTATTACAACGGTCTGATATTCCACCGCGTCCTCGCAGGATTTGTGATCCAGGCAGGTGGATATGATGAAAAGCTCGTTGCGCGGGAACCTAATCCACCACGTACCGTGAAGAACGAATCCAAGGTCGGACTCGGCAATCGCAAAGGCACGCTCGCGATGGCCCGGCTCGATGACCCCGACTCCGCCGATACGCAGTTCTTCATCAACGCGAAGGACAACCCGCACCTCAACGCCAAACCTGGAATCCCCGGTTACACAGTATTCGGCGAAGTGGTTTCCGGTTGGGAGCGGGTGGAGACCATTGAGCTCACGGAAGTCGGGACACGTGATGGTATGCAGGGTGTGCCCATCTCGACCATGGTGATTCTCAAGGCAGAACGAATCTAGTGTTTAGCCGCTTCCGCTAACCACTTCAGCTACCTCCCTTTCCTCAAGGAGACGCCCTAACAGGTTGCTGAACGCTCAACCTGTTAACATGCCCGCCTTTTCGCGGAACCACCTCTACCATGCACATTCTTTATATCGCGCTTATCGCCATTTTCCTCGGCTCAGTGATCGGCAACCTGGCACCCAGACTTTGGCCTGATAACCCGCTGGCCCTGACCATCGTTTGTATCGTCGCGCTTTTTATTCAGGGTATGGCAACACTCAAGCTACGTGGCAACACCGGCGCAGTTCCTACGAAGGAGCCTGTAAGTGCCGTGCCGCCCCGGTCGACACCCAAGCCGACTATACCTAAGGCGCAACCGGTGCCAACTGTTCGGCACACCGAATCCAACGACTCCGAAGTGACCGAAGAAGGCGCAGTGAAGTGGTTCAACCGCACCAAGAGCTATGGCTTCATCGTGCGGCCCAATGGTGATGAGATTTTTGTGCACCAACGATCCATCCGCCGTTCAGGGCGTGGTGGTGGTGATGATCGGCAACGTCCGGTGCTGCGAGACGGGCAACTCGTGAACTACACCGTCGGCAAAACCGACAAGGGTTTGCAGGCGGAAAACGTCCAAGCCCTGGACTGATCCTCCATGAATCTGCGCTCACAACTGGAGCTGCGCCTCACCGAAGCGATGGCCAAAGCCGGTCTATCCGGCAATCCACTGGTGCAAACCGCGGCCCGTCCTGAGTTTGGTGACTATCAGGCCAACGGCATCATGGCGCTCGCCAAACAGGTAAAGCGTAATCCCCATGAGCTTGCACAGGCAGTGGTCGATCAACTCGGTGCATCCGATCTCATCGAAAACCCTGAAATCGCCGGACCTGGCTTTATCAACCTCAAGCTGACTTCTGCCTACTTAGGCGCAGCGCTCCGTGCATCGTCCGGTATCGACGCATCGCCTCATCCGCGGACCGTCGTCATCGACTATTCCGCCCCGAACCTCGCCAAAGAGATGCACGTTGGGCATCTGCGCAGCACCATCATCGGCGACGCGATCGCGCGTGTGCTCACCGCATTGGGTCACCAGGTCATTCGACAGAACCATGTCGGTGATTGGGGTACTCAGTTCGGTATGTTGCTCACGCACATGCAGGAATCTGGCGCCAATTCTGAAGCGCTGGCTGACCTCGAAGGTTTTTACGTCGCCGCGAAACGGCGATTTGATGCGGAGCCAGAATTCGCCGAACGCAGTCGTGCCGTCGTCGTGGGTTTGCAGTCTGGTGAACCGAAAGCCCGCGAGGCATGGCAACGATTCATCAACATCTCTTTGTCTCATTGCCAATCTGTCTATGACCGACTTGGCGTCTTGTTGAAGCCCTCCGACGTCAAACCGGAAAGTGCTTACAACGACGATCTCGACCCCGTCATTCGAGCCCTCCGTGAGAAAGGTCTAATCACCGAATCTGACGGCGCTTTGTGTGTCTTCCTGGATGCGTTCAAGGGTAAGGATGGCAACATCCTGCCCCTCATCGTGCAGAAGACGGATGGCGGTTATCTCTACGCGACGACCGACCTTGCCGCGATTCGTTACCGTAACAAGACGCTGCACGCAGACCGGGTGCTCTACTTCGTGGATGCCCGTCAGGCCTTGCATTTCCGCCAGGTGTTCGCTGTAGCGGATGCTGCGGATTTCAAACCGGCAACCATGCAACTCGAACACATGCCCTTTGGCACGATGCTCGGCAAGGATAACAAGCCTTTCAAGACACGCTCCGGTGGTGTGGCCAAACTTGCTGAACTGCTGGATGAGGCCGAGGAGCGTGCGCTTGCGGTTGTGTCAGGCAAGAACCCAGAACTTGATGCGGAAGAACGCGAAGCCATTGCGCGAATGGTTGGCATCGGCGCGGTAAAATACTCCGACCTCTCCAAACACCGCACCAACGACTACGTTTTCGACTGGGACCAAATGTTGTCCTTCGATGGTAACACCGCGCCTTATCTGCAATACGTCTGCGCGCGGATTCGAAGTGTGTTCCGCCGAGCCGACGCACATGGAGATACGGCAGCAGACCTCACGCCTCAGCACCCCGCAGAACGAAGCCTGGCCATTCAGTTGTTAAGGCTGCAGGAAGTGGTGGAGAGTGTCGCTACCGAAGGATTACCGCACTACGTCTGCGCGTGGCTCTATGACCTCGCGACGAAATTCAGCCAGTTCTACGAACAATGTCCGGTGCTAACCGCCGAAGCGGATGACCGCAATCGACGACTTGTTTATTGCCGCCGAACACTCGATACGATGGAACTCGGGTTAGGCCTGCTTGGGATTCAGGTGCCTCAAAGAATGTAGAGAGGGGGGATGTAGAAAGGGGGGATGTAGGAAGGGGGGATGTAGAGAGTAGACGTAGGCGAGAACCTCGCAGGGTTTATCGCACCCTGCGAGGCCAAACAGGTTTCAGGCCGTTTTTGCAGCGGGCATCGCGTAGGTTTTGAGCTCTACAACGAAGTCCTGCAGTGCACGAATACCGGTTTTTTCGGCTTCAACGCACCACTTGCGAAGTCCTGCCAACAGCTCTTCAGCATTGGCGCGCTTACGCCAGACTTCCATCAGCGCGATGCGATGTTCGTAGACGACGCGCAGCTCTTCACTCGACTTCACCACCGCATCGATCGTCGCACGTTGGCGAGCTGTCACGATGCTGCATTCGCGGGCTAACGCCTTGCGTGCCTTGCGAAGCACTCGGCGAGTCGCCTCATCAGCCTTGTCGTATTCCGCGCGAACGCTGGGCGTAATCACGTTTTCAGCGTAACGAGACATGATTCGGAAACGGTCGTTAAGAATGGCCCAGGCGGTATCCAGATCCAGAGAGGCTTTACCTTCCACCCGCGTTGAAACCGGTCCTTTGCTTCGCACCTTGGCGAGCCCAAAGGTCTCAAAGAGTCGAATCCAGAACCAGCCGATATCGAACTCCCACTCTTTGGAAGAGAGCTTGGCGGAGTTCGGATAGGTGTGATGGTTGTTATGCAGCTCTTCGCCGCCGATCAGGATGCCCCAGGGCACGATGTTGCGTGCCGCATCGGGGCACTCGTAGTTGCGATAACCCCAGAAGTGCCCGATGCCGTTGATGACACCCGCAGCAAACAGCGGTATCCAGACCATCTGGATCGCCCCTATGGTGATACCGATGGCACCGAAGAGCATCACATTGATGACGAACATCAGGATGATGCCGGCCCAGGTGTGCTTGGAGTAAAAGTTTCGCTCAATCCAGTCGTCAGGACAACCGGCCCCATAACGCGCCAGAACTTCAGGTGTTCCTGCCAGTCGGTAGACTAAAAAACCTTGCCAAAAGATCTTGCCGAGTCCCATCACGACCGGGCTATGCGGGTCTTCCGCCGTTTCACAGGTTGCGTGGTGTTTACGGTGGATCGCGGTCCACTCCTTCGTGCCCATGCCGGTGGTGAGCCACAGCCAGAAGCGGAAGAAGTGAGCCAGCGCCGGATGCACATCAAGGGCTCGATGCGCCGAATGGCGATGGAGGTAAACCGTTACGCAGACAATGGTGATGTGAGTGACGATGAGCGTATAGGCAACGATCGTCCACACGTTCCAGGGCACCAGTCCCTCGGCCAGCAAGTCCAGCAGCACGTAAACCTCGTTTCTCGGGATTTGCGCGATTCTGGCCCCGCATCCCTGCGCATGCCAGATTGTTTTACGGCGGTCTTTATGCTTCGAGTGTAGTCCCGCATTCCTCAAGCAACGGAAACTGGCGCACAATTCCGATCCATGAACACCCCCAAGACCACCGCCATGACCACTCTGGTTTCAGTGCGGGAACTCGGAAAAACCCGAAAAAACGTTCGTCTGATCGACTGTCGGGCGCGCCTCGGTGACCTCGAATTTGGCGCACGCGCTTTCGCTGGCGGCCACATCCCAGGTGCCGTGCGAGGTGACCTCGATCACAATTTTGCGGGACCTCCCGGAAAGTCCGGTCGACATCCCTTACCAGACGCCACGCAACTGATCGAGCATTGCCGACAGTGGGGGATCATGGATTCGTCCCAGATAGTGGTCTACGACGATATGGGGGGCATGATCGCCGCACGGGCCTGGTGGCTGTTGCGGTGGCTGGGGCACGCAGCCGTCGTGGTACTCGACGGTGGGTTGCCCGCGTGGATTGCAGCGGGGTTGCCACTCGAAACAACCACATCCACCTACCCGCTTGGAAATTTCTCCAGGCGTCCTGCGCTGACCCGGGCCATTGACGCGAGCGAGCTGCTCTCAAAAACTCCTACTCACCTTCTCGACGCACGCGCGGAAGAACGTTTTGCAGGTGTCAAGGAGCCCATCGACCACACCGCGGGGCATATCCCCGGCGCGATTTGTATACCCGCCGCGGGCAATCTCGATGCGTCGCAGCACTTTCGTCCACCTGCAGAACTCAAATCACGATTCGCAAACATCACCGCCGACGATGTCGCCTGTTATTGCGGCTCAGGCGTCACGGCGGCACACAACGTCTTGGCCTTGCGAATCGCTGGTTTTCCGGAACCTCGCCTTTATCCTGGCTCCTGGAGTGAATGGATCGAAGATCCGACGCGGCCCATCGCCACGCGCTGATGATTGTTGAGCCCGCAGAGCTAACCTGGGACGCTTCAGGCGCACCCTTCAACACCCGTTATGACGACATCTATTCGAGCCGTGATGCGGCCAACGAAGTCCTGCGCGCGTTCATTGACCCGGCAGGAATCCCTGACAAGTTTGCCAACGGGATTGATCTGACCGTCGCTGAACTCGGTTTCGGTACAGGCCTCAACTTCGTGACGTTGGCGGACCTCGCGAAGCGTGCAGGTCGTCGCCTGCATTTCATAAGCGCTGAGCTGCACCCGCTTCGTCCCACTGATCTCGCCCGACTTCGTGGCCGCTGTCCCGAAAGTGCGCGCTCGTTGATGGATGCACTCATCGAACAATGGCCGCCACTGCTCGCGGGCTGGCACCGACGTGAGCTCGCCGATGGGCAGATCGTCTTGTCCTTGTGGTTCGGTGATGTGGCGGACTTTCTGCTGCGGCTGGAGCAAGACCACGCTTACGGGATCGACGCTTGGTTTCTCGACGGCTTCGCACCGGATCGAAATCCGGCGATGTGGAGAGACGCTGCCTTTCAACACATCGCAGCGTCTTCACGGACAGGTGCCACCGTCACCACCTTCACCAGCGTCGGCAGAGTGCGTCGTGGTCTTGAATCCGCGGGCTTCGATATGCGTAGGGTTGATCAACGGCCCTTCAAACGAGAGAGCCTTGCAGGTGTGTTGCGCCGATCCGGGCGCGCCGCCACATCACCACAACAGGTACAAGTCGTCGGCGCGGGCATTGCGGGATGCAGCCTCGCAGCACACTTTGCTCGGCGAGGCACCGAGGTCCGATTGTTGGAACCATACGGTCGAATCGCGATGGGCGCATCCATGATGTGCGCCGCGCAGCACAGTCGGTTATTGGCCGATGGCAGCCCCATCGCCGCGTGGCGTGCCGCGAGTCATCTTTACAGCGAGGCGTTTACGCGGCGTCGCGACGGAGTGAATCCGACGGGTTTGGTGCAACTTCCTGGTCCCAATGCCGATCTCGAGCGGCTCGAGCGTCTATTCGCTTGTTATGCGCCAAGTGGTGATTGGCTGAGGTGGTCGTCACGGGAGGAGATCACCGACGTTGCAGGGCGATCGTGGGCGCCTGCAACGAGTGGTCTCTGGTATCCCGATGCGCCGGTCGTGAATCTTGATCGTCTATGTCACGACCTCATCGAAACACCTGGGATCAGGCTTGAGTTCAGTCAGCAAGTTGAATCAGACATTCCTGTGATCTGGTGTAACGCACAAGGCATCGCTGCGGTCAGTGGCTTCGAAACGATTCCATTGCACATGCTCTGGGGTCAGGCCGACATCGTCGAGTTGGGTGAGCCACCCAGAACCGGAATCCTCGGTGACGGTTACGTTCTTCCCTTTGCAAAGAACTGCATCGTTGGCTCGACCTATGAATACACCCCGTGGGATCCGGAAAAAGCGACGACAACAAACCTCGCCCGCATTAACAGCGACACCGTTAAATGGCGGGGGCGAATGCGTGCTTCACGACTCACGACATCGGATCGCATGCCGCTGATCGGCAAACTCGGCGCACACTGGGTCAGCACGGCCCATGGCTCCATGGGCGCTACCTCAGCGCACCTCGCAGCTTCTGTGGTGCAGAGTCTTGTGATGGGCTGGGTACCTCCGGTAACACCAGAAGTGCTTGAGACTGTCGCACCGGATCGATTCGCCAGGCGCGCCTCAAAAAAAGTCAGCGGCCGACCACCCGGACGCTAATCACGCTGTCGACAGCATTGATCGCATCAAGTAATCCCTGATCCGGCGCTTCGCCGAGATCAATGAGGTTGTAGGCAATATCACCACGACTCTTGTTGAGCATGTCGACGACGTTGATGCGTCTTTCCGCAAGCAACGTGGTCATTTGCCCGAGCATGCCAGGCACGTTGCGGTTCACCACACCAAGCCGGAATCCGGTTGAAGCCTCGAGGTTCACACTTGGGAAATTCACGGAATTCACGATGCTGCCGGTTTCGAGAAAGTTCACCAGCTGATTGGCCGCCATGATGGCGCAGTTCTCTTCGGCCTCTTCGGTGCTCGCACCAAGGTGCGGCGTGAGCAGGACTTTTGGATGACCGATGAGCCCGGCGATGGGGAAGTCAGCGACATATCGACCAATCCGGCCATCATCGAGTGCGGCCTTGAGTGCATCGCCATCCACAATCGGTTCGCGGGCGAAGTTCAGCAGTACGCTGCCAGGCCGGAACACCGCAAGACTTTCTGCGTTGATCATGCCTCGAGTTTCGGGCAGCAACGGCACGTGCAAAGTCACATAGTCCGCTCGAGCGAAAAGGCTCGGCAGGTTCTGCATGCGCTGTACTTCACTCGGCAAGCGCCAGGCGGCATCCACTGAAATCGCCGGGTCGTAACCCAACACGTCCATACCGAGGTTCAGCGCCGCACGCGCGACGAGCGAACCAATAGCACCCAGGCCAACAACACCCAGAGACTTACCGATCAGCTCACGACCTGCGAATCGTTTCTTTTCAGCCTCGACAATGCGATCGAGTTCAGCCGCATCGGTGACCCCACTGAGAGAGTTCACAAACTGAATCCCACCGTAGACGTCACGAGACGCAAGCAGCATCGCCGTCAGCACGAGTTCCTTCACGGAGTTGGCATTAGCACCCGGGGTATTGAAGACGACGATGCCTTTCTCGATGCAAGCCTCAACCGGCACGTTGTTGACCCCGGCACCGGCACGGGCGATCGCCTGAAGTCCGGTATTGAGATCTGCAGCCGTCAGTTTGTGGCTACGCAGCAGGATGGCTGCAGGATCCGTAACCGCTGCACCGACGTTGAAACGTCCCTCAGGGAACCGCTCAAGACCACGGGCCGCAATCGCATTAAAGGTTCTAACGTTGTAGTTCTTGCTCATGGGGTCCCCCGGAAAAGGCGCGCATTCTAAACCACGCCTCTAAAAACGGGCGAGGTGAGTTGTTCATGACTTCATTGCGAGGATTTCACGCCCGGGCGTCGACCAGACGGTGGATTTCACTGCACAACGCACCGACCGCGTCGGTTCGCGCGAAGGATGTGAGGCATTCTCGATAAGCCTCTGCCTGCCGCTCCAGATTGATGAGGCCTTCCATCATCGTTTCAACACGCAGTGCCTCTTCGCGAATAACCAGACTAAACCCGCGCGCCTCGGCGTAATTCGCGTTTTCAATCTGATCGCCACGACTGGCTGCCGCAGACAGCGGCACGAGCAGATTGAGTTTCTGCAGGGCCAGCACCTCAAACAGGCTGTTGGCACCGGCACGCGAAACCACGATCTTTGCAGCAGCAATGAGATCTGCCCAACCTTCGCGGATGAACTCATAGGCGTGGTAACCCGGCTGCTCGATCGTTACCACGTTGCCTGGCCCACAGACATGTATCACTTCATAACGTTTCGTCAAAGGCACAACGGCATCACGCACCACGGCATTCAAGACACGTGCACCCTGGCTGCCACCCACAACGATCAGAATCGGTCGATCAGCTGGCAGCGCAAATCGTTCACGACCTCGCTCCGGATCACCGGCCAGAAACTCTGGTCTGAGCGGGCTACCAGTATGAACCACGCGTCCTTTGTAACGACGTACGCGGGTTTCCGGAAAACTGATACACAACGTCTGCATAAAGGGGAGTGACAACCTATTCGCGAGACCCGGAGTGATATCCGATTCATGCCCGATCACAGGCACACGCCTGAGCCATCCGGCGAGTACCACCGGAAATGCCACAAACCCACCTTTGGAGAAAATCACCTCAGGCTTGAGTCTGCCGAGGAGAAAAAAAGCCTGCACGATACCTGTAAGAACACGAAAGACATCGCGCAGATTTTCGAAGGAAAAATAGCGACGCAGTTTGCCCGAAGAAATGCCGTAGTACCGAACATCGGTGTGAACGAGCAGTCGCTCCTCATAGCCCGAAGTGGTGCCAATGAAGGAAACGTCGTGTCCTTCCCGGCGCAGTGCCTCCATCACAGGAATAGCAGGAATGACGTGCCCGCCTGTGCCTCCTCCAACGACGACGACGTGCATTCAGGCTTCCAGCACCGTCTTCAGAAACGGCACTGTCAGGCGGTGTTTGGAACGCCACGACGCCGCATCCAGGCGATCAAGGTCATCAAGCAACGCCCCAACGGCTCGATTCCGCCGCGTCAACCAATAGTCCAGAACGGGCCGTCCTACCACAAGGCCACGGTCCCGGAGGCGACGTTGCAAGAGCGTGCGTACACCTTGTTCGTCTAGGCCACGCACTTCAAAAACCTGGGAAGAACGCAGCCGCGAGGCTAGGTCGTCGAGGGAAAATTTGATGGCTAACGGCGAGCGTTCATCAGCGAGGATGAGTTGTCCTTGTTGCAAGGACAGCACGTTCCAGGCTTCGAAGAGCGCGGTTTCGTGTGTCGGTCGGCCTACCAGTTTCGATACCCCATCAATCGCCAGGCAGAGGGTATTCCCGAGTCGCGCCAACCGTTTCAATGATGCTTCATCGCTCGCATCCACAACAAGACAACGCACACCATAGCCCTGTTGTGTGTGTATTGCAGCCCGCAATAAATGACTCTTACCCACGCCTTCTGCGCCATACATCCACGTGGACGTAAAGCCCGTAGAAAGTGCTGCGAGACGGTTGATGAGCTCCTCGTTATTGCGACCCGTGAAATTGAAAAAAGTTTGCGCGCGACTCGCACCAAATGGCAACGCCAATTGATCAGGGGTATGGGTATTCACGTCGAGGCACGACTCTGCCGCAGTGCGCGTCGGCTCCACGTGATGACGTAGTCGAGTCCCGACCAGACGGCGAGCAATCCGAGCAAAACAAAGCCCCAGGGGTCAACAAACGCCTGCATCCAGTCACTCGCCACACCAAATCGACACAGCGCCAAGAGCACCATGCCGAGCACCACCACCTGAACGGCGGTATTGACCTTGCTGATCCAGGTGGGAGAAACATCCAGATGTCCAAACAACATTCGGTAGAACGCTGCACCTGCGAGAATCACCACGTCTCGGAAGACGACCACCAACGCCAGCCACAACGGCACATGACCCTTCACGGTCAACAGCACCGCCAGCGTGAACACGAGCAGCTTGTCGGCAACAGGGTCAATGGTGGCGCCGAACTCACTTTGCCAGTTGAATCGCCGCGCAAGCTCACCATCCAAGAGGTCAGAGATGCCCGCGATAACCAGCAGGAGCAGCGCCAATCGAAAATCACCTAACCAGATCGCCCATGCCATCGGCGCCACCAACAGGATGCGCACCAAGGTCAGGAGGTTGGGAAGTTGACCGATCAGTTTTGCCATACGAAGACAGGCAATCCGGTGTCCGCGATGCCATCCTCTGTAGGTGTGCCTGGTTCCAGCGGCTCGACAACTTCCTCAGCCCCCTCTCTTAAAGGAGCATCACAAGGCGCCTGTGTTTTTCCTGCGGATTCGTCAGCAACGTTTTTTTGCAGAAGACGACCTTCTACTCGAAACACCCTGGCCAGCTCTTCAGGGTCAGCTGGCGTGATTACGCTGAACTCAAAGTGCTCTGGTCCGGCCTCACGCAGATCGACCCTGGAGAACACTTCCTGACGTCCCAGATAACGCATCAGCTCTGCATAAGCAGGAATCTTGGTGACCGAGGCAACCCGCAGCGTCTGCGCACTCGGATTCACCCAGCGCACGGCAAAACGTCGCCCCATTTCGTCGGCGATGCGTTCCACCAGCTGCGTGCCTTGGGCGATGGGATCTCCGACTGGCAGGCCTATCACCCCACGATCGGTACCGATCGCCCAGGTGAAGGCCGGGCCTGGTAAAACCTGCGGCTCACTCGGTGTTGGAGGTGACACGGGGGCTTGGGGCGATGGTGCAGCGCGGATTTCGCCCACGAGGACTAGCTCAGAATCTTTCGGTACCACTCCCGGCAGGAACGGTTCTGGCGGAGGTTCAGGTGCCTCAGGTTCACAGCTGGCTCTAAGCGTTGCTGAGGATCCAGCCACAACCGTTCCTTCAACCGGCGCAGTCTCCTCGACGGATTCAGTGGCGCTGTCTTCACCCAATGACGCGAGCGGATCAACAGGCTTGTTGGGATTGACCGCATCGAGCATTTCGCTGACTGGTACGACTGTAGTGTTAAAGCTCGGGAACGTCAGCACCAGACCTCGCACCCATGCGGCTCGCACCATAGCCTCACGAACGGGATGGGACTGTGACAGCGCCACCCACGATCCATCTGCTTCTTGAGACAAGAGATAGAGCTTGACCGACGGTCGCGTCACCCCCCACACCGGCAATCCCGAGTTCCGAACGGTCGCCAGCGTCTGCGCCGGATTAAACGAGAGCTTGATTCGAGGTTGACGTTGTCCGTTTACCACGACGGAATGGTAAGAAAAACGGGTCATCAATCGGTCAGCTGACGTACCGGTCACTCGTATGGTGAGGCCACTTTCGCCTTGACCGGTGAGTCGACCCAGCACTTGGCGAAGGCCAGCTTCGGAGGCTTGCACGCGCGCCTGCGGTGATTGGTTCAACACCGGCACATCGGCTTCGTACATCCATGAAATGTTGTGAGTACCCCACACCGGCTGAACAAGCGATGGGTGAGCGACCAGGACGGCAGCGCTAACGGCGACCTGCAAGAACTTGCGGATGAAAGGGTGCATGCCGGGATTCTAACAGGCGCGTTCAACATCCCGGACGCACTTTTTCTGACGATCCTGCCGCCGCCTATTCCGGAGAAGGTTAGAATCGCGCGCCTCGCAAGCCTCGGTATTCACGGCGGAACCATGACAGAAAATCGATCGTTGACGTACAAGGACGCCGGTGTGGACACCCACGCGGGTCAAGACCTCGTCAATCGCATCAAAGGCGCGGCGAAAAAAACAGCGCGACCGGAAATGCTCGGCGGCCTGGGTGGGTTCGCGGCGATGGCGGAAATCCCTGCAGGCTATCGTCGCCCGGTGATTGTGACCGGCACCGATGGTGTAGGTACCAAACTCAAACTAGCCTTCGACTACGACCGCCACGACACGATTGGTCAAGACCTCGTAGCCATGTGTGTCAACGACATTCTGGTCAATGGTGCTGAACCGTTCCTGTTCCTCGACTACTACGCCACCGGCAAACTCGATGTGGACACGGCGGCTCGCGTCATCACAGGGATTGCGCGGGCTTGCGAACTGGCAGGTTGTACCCTCGCTGGCGGCGAGACTGCGGAAATGCCGGGGTTCTATCAACCGGGTGAATACGACCTCGCCGGTTTCGCCATCGGTATTGTTGAGAAAGATGAAATCATCGATGGAACGAAGATCGATGTCGGTAATGTGCTCATCGGCTTGCCCAGTTCGGGCCCCCATTCCAATGGTTATTCGTTGATCCGCCGCATCCTCGAACGACAAGGGGGGCAGGTAAGCGCGGCCACGCTTGATCAGTTGCTCGCACCGACACGCATCTACGTCAAAAGTGTCAGAGCAATGCTCAAAGCCGTCACCGTGCACGGCATGGTGCACATCACCGGCGGCGGCTTCTGGGAAAACGTCCCACGTATGTTTCAGCGCCAGGGACTGGCGGCGCGCATCGACATTACGCGCTGGCAGTGGCCGGAAGTCTTCAGTTTTCTGCAACAAGCAGGCAACGTTGAATCTCGCGAAATGCTCGCCACGTTCAATTGCGGTATGGGCTTCATCATCTGCTTGCCCGCAGCGGATGCTGACAAGGCCATGCACGTCCTGCGGGAAGATGGGGAATCACCGCTCCTGATAGGAGACATCGTCGCCGCCGGTACGGAGGCGCGGCCGCACGAGATCGTGGTTTCTTGACCGGATGCGCCGGATCTGCATCGACATCGATACCTTCGGTACAAGAAGCCAATGGCTACGCACCTAAGCCTCAGCTTGCAGCGCTCTTTCCAAGACAACCGGAGGCGATACCGGACATGGCCCACGTGCGGCGCATGTTTGATGGTTCCGACAACGGTGTTCGAGTCGCCGATGACTTTGTGAGGCGCATCCTCAATCAACTCGCTGATTTGGGTGCGCTCGATGACACCGCGATCATGCTGGGCACAATCGTCACCCTCGCTCATGCACTTGGCTTCAGCATCATCGCGGAAGGCGTGGAGAACACCTCGCAAATCCAGATTCTATCGGGACTGGATTGCGATACGATTCAGGGTCTTTTCTTTACGCGGCCAGCACCTGCTGCGGAAGTCCCTGGTATGGCACATCGTGTATATGCCACATCATTTGAATCGCGCCGCCGCAAGCGATTAGTGCCATGAAGGCTCCGGTGGCTGTCGCTGAAATTCTCGACAACGCAGAGGCGCCACGAATCGCTGTCAATTTCGCGCCTATCCTGCGCGCGTTGACGGTAAAGGGTATCGGTCTGATGGACGTCGTCAGGGTGATAGACTCTCACGCGCTGATCGTAGCGCGTCTCATCAGCCTTGCGAATTCTGCCTGGTCAAATCCGGTGAGGCCAATCACCGGGCTTCAGCAAGCGTGCGCCCGTTTGGGTCTCGATGTGGTTCGCAGTGTTTCAGTCGGGCTTTGCGTGTGTCGATCCTTCAATCTGGGTCGCTGTAGCAACTTCGACCCCCTCTTGCACTGGCTGGCGTCACTTCTCGCCGCCGAGATCTGCGCGAAAATCGCCGATGACCACAACGAGGATGTGAGTGCTGCCCGAACAGCAGGGTTGATGCACAACGTCGGTATCCTTTGGCTCGCTGATCGGTTCCCGAACGAGAAAAATCAGGCGCTCGGTGATTAGAACCCGGCAGAAGCGCACAGCCTTGACGAAGTCATGGCGGACTCTGTGGGTTTGGGTTATCTCGAAGCGGGAAGAATACTCGTCAACAAACTCGGACTGCCGCCTGCCCTTTGCCTGCCGATTACTGAAGCTTCTCAAAGAGCCGCGAACAACCAGCCTGCGGGCATGATTCAAACGGCTGCCGGCATCGCATCTTGTGTCCTGCATGAGGAACGCAACATCGCCGACATCGTCGCCGCTTCATGCCTTTCCGAAGCTGAGATTCTCGCGCAGTCCACGCAATGTGTGGAACAGCAAGAACGTTATCGACATCTGGCAGCGATGCTGGCGACCGGTTGAAACACGGGTCGATTGTTGAGTACGTCCAACTCGTCGTAGAAAAAGTCGTCGTAGACACGACCCAACAGGTGACGCTGCAGAAGAGTCTTGTTCAAACTCATCGCCGTCTGCCGATTAGCCGTATCGGCCGGTGATGTAGTCCTCTGTCTGTTTCTTGACGGGGTTAGTAAACAACGAGCGCGTCTCACCAAACTCCACAAGTTCTCCGAGGTACATGAATGCGGTGTAATCCGATACGCGCGCAGCCTGCTGCAT
>SYFY01000153.1 GCA_005799745.1 Gammaproteobacteria bacterium | reverse complement strand
GGCACCGGTAGCGATGATGAGCGCATCGCAGGTATAGCTGCCTTGATCACCATCCAGCCGGTGGGGTGTCTGCTTCGGGTCCTTGGAGAGTGCAGCGGTATGGATATGGTCGTTGAGCAGGACGGCATCGAATCGTGCCACGTGCTCGGCCATCTGTTGCATCAGCTCTGGTCCCTGCAGTTCCGCATGACCACCGGGCCAGTTTTCAACTTCAGTCGTGGTGGTGAGCTGGCCACCCACTTCGATACCGGTGATCAGGAGGGGCTTCAGATTGGCGCGCGCTGCATAAAGTGCGGCGGTATATCCGGCAGGGCCAGAGCCCAGCACGATCAAGCGGTGGTGTTGCGGGTTCGACATCGCGAATGAGGGTCCTGCGTGCAAGGATGACCGGGCATTAAATCCCAGCGCTCCTGGAAAAGTCGAGCCGAAGGGTTGATATGTTCTCGGAGCTAAGTCTCGATGAAAAAAGCTCTCCGCTGCCTGGCATCATTAATGTGGTTAACCGCAGAGGCGACGGCCAGTACCGTTGAACTGCCGGTGATCGATGATGCAAGCCTGTCGCCGAATGGCGAGTCTCTGCTCATGCTACGTAGCGACGGCGAAGCTTATGAGCTGGTCGTGCGCAGGACACCCGATGGCGATGACCGGGTGATCCTCGCAGCCGGATCGCCACCGCGGTTGCTCAACTGGTGTCGTTGGGCCAATGACACACGCATCGTCTGTTCGTGGCGGTTCTCCTATCGCATCACGCGCGTGGGCCGGGTGACGGCGACACGATTGCTGGCGATCGATCACGACGGCAGTGACCTCATCGAACTCGATGCACAAACCCGCAATCTCATCGGTCGACCACAACAGTACGAGCCTCAAATACAGGACCGGGTCGTGTCCTGGCTTCCTGGCGATGATCAACACATCCTGGTGCAACTCAATCGTTTGGATCCCAATCGCCCTTCGGTGTATCGACTGAACATCTACAACAACCGGTTGACGAAGGCGTTCAAGCACCGCTCGCAAATTCGTCACTGGTATGCCGATTCCAATGGTCGAGTGCGGATTGGCGTCGGTTTCCGTACCGGAGATCGCCCGATCGTGTTCCGCGTTGATAAGACGCCGAAGGCGTACGACAACCCGGCATTTGACAGCGAGGTTCCGCCGGTGCCGCTCGGCTTCAGCGCCGATGGGGCTGAGGTCTACATGAGTATGACCCACGGCTCCGACCGCCATGGTATCTACCGGGTGAGTTATGCCGATGGTGAGGTGCTCGGCCCCGTTCACAACGATACGGAGTTTGACGTCTTCGGTAGTCTTGTACAGGACCCGGATACGGGCCGACCAGTAGGTGTGCGATATACCCGTCATCATCCACACACTGTCTGGTTTGACAAGGAACTCGATTTACTCTTTCGTATGCTTGAAGCCAAGGTGCCTGGGCGACATCGGCAGCTCATTTCCGTTGACGAGAACTACCGTCGATTTGTGTTTCATGCCTGTGGCGGAATTTCCTTGGGTTATTTCCTGGTCGATCGCGAGCTTGAGCAGGTGACTGAACTAGCCCGTGACTATCCGACGCTCCAGGACAAAGACGTCAACGACATTACCCTAACGAGTTATGTAAGCCGCGATAAAAAGGTGATCCCAGCGTATTTGGCGCTTCCTCGTGATGTCGGACGAGGACCTCACCCGACGGTCATCCTGCCTCACGATGGCCCCTATGATCGCGAATCTGCACGATTCGATCCCTGGGTTCAGTTTCTGACTGCCAAAGGTTTTGTTGTCCTGAAACCTAATTACCGTGGCTCGGTCGGCTATGGTGAATTGTTCATGCAGGCGGGCTTTCGCGAGTGGGGCAAGCGCATGCAGGAGGACTTGGTCGATGGTGTTGACTGGCTTGTCAGCGAGGGGATCGCAGATCCGGATCGCATTTGTGTGGTGGGGGCCAGTTATGGCGGGTACGCAGCGCTGGTTTCCGCATACCGGCATACGGACCGATTTCGCTGCGCGGTGAGTCTTGCTGGCATCTTCAATCTAGAAACGATGGTTCGGCGTATTTATGACTTCGATCTTGTGAAACGCAATCGCGACCGGGTGCAACGTGGTTCAGACTTGCGAGCAAACTCTCCGCACCATCACGTCGCTGAGTTCGGACTCCCGCTTTTGGTGGTACATGGTGATGAAGACACCGTCGTAGATGTTGACCAGTCGCGAGCGTTGATCTCTGCCTTGCGGGAAGCAGGAAAAGAAGTGGAGTGGGTTGAGCAACAGGGTGGCGATCACTTCCTGAGTAGCGGTACCCAGCGGCGCGAGTTCTTTGATCGGCTGGGACGCTTTCTTGATGCCTCTCTTATCGCCGGGGAGGATGTGAAGGCATCGCTTCGCGAGTCAGAGACTGCACCTGAGCGAGCAGGTGGTCAGTAACCGCGCACGCCCGCCGAGTCCTTCAAGCTTCTCCGCTGGAATGGGTTCGCCGACGGTGACTTCAATGGTTGCACCGAAACCGATCAAGGTCAGGGTCCTGACACAACAGCGCGTGCAGCAGAATCCGGAGACTGCTCCGTAAGCGTAGTGCGGTGCTGCAATGAACCAGACCGTCAATGAGGCCGAAGGGGTGGTTACCGATGCCACAATGGTCGATGCAGCTCCGATCTAAACCAGTTGCATCTGCAAAGTTCCGAAAGTCCCTTCAGATCGGGTGATCCACGTTTCCTTGATCACCGCTGTTGTAAATAGCAATTCGCAGATGGTGTTTAAAGCGATACAGCTCGCGTGAATGTTCTCAGGGGTGATCTCGATCTGGAGGTAACCGTTGTGGAGGTTATCGGTCCAGTGCACTTCAGGCATGCCTTCAGCGATGTGTTGATCGAGACGCCCGGCCTCGGCAGTGGAGAAACCGAGATCGAGAAAATCACCGGGCGAAGTGATACCGGATGTGCCGAGTTCAACACCCATATTGTTGCCGGCGTCGTCGGCCAGAACGTTGAACCAGAAGCTGTGGCTGTCACCGGTTAGTACCACCATGTCGCGCGCACCCGATGCAGCACACTGTTGATAGAGACGCTCGCGGGCGCGAGGGTAGCCGTCCCATGTGTCGGTGTACCACGGCAGATTCCATCTGGATTTCCAAAGCAGTTCGGCGATGTCTTCATCGTCGGCGCGGTTGTTTACGAAGTCGATGGATGTCAGATCAGGAAGCGACATTCCCCCCATGGGAATGGCGTTGCCGAGGAGGCGCCAGGGTTGCCTCTGTGCCACCGACTGGCGGAGAGACGAATCGATCACTTTCTCCATGCTACTCGAGATCATCGGTCGTTCTTCTGCTCCGAGTACATCCTTCAGGAATTGATCTCGGGAAGAATCATCGATGATGCGCGCGCGATGATCGGAATAGTCGATCTGTTCTGCGCGGGCAGTGTGTCGCGTTTCCAGGCATACCAGTGTTGCCAAATCACCGAAAACGAAGGTCCGCCAGTAGTTTTCAGGCGGCTCGCCATTGATCGGATCACGTACCGGCATCCACTCGTACCAGGCTTTGAGCGCAGCAGCACGACGTTTCAACCATTCACCTTCCGTTTGTGGCTGATGATTCTGTGCGCCCCCTGTCCAAGGGTTATTGGCCGATTCGTGATCGTCCCACACGAGCAGACAGGGGTGTGCGGCATGCATGGCCTGCGCGCCTACGTCGAGTTTGTATTGGGCATGACGTGTTCGATAGTCGGCAAGCGAAACCATCTCATGGGGCGGCTGATGAGCGCGACCGAGCAGCTTCCCCTGATCGTCACCCCATTCGTTTGTGCCGTACTCATAGAGGTAGTCACCGGTGTGTAAGACGAAGTGCAGATCCGGATCCTTGGCCATCGCGTCGTAGGCGTTGAAGTAACCAAAGCAATAATTCGAACAGGAAGCGACGGCTATCCGAAGACGCTTAACATGGCCGCTGGGAAGTGTACGGGTGCGTCCTGTGGGAGAAGCGGCGCCATCGATGAGGAAACGAAACCAGTAGCGGGTAGCCGGCTTAAGTCCATTCGGCAGCGCTTTAACGGTGAAGTCTCGCTCCGGACCGGTGACGACGACGCCCTGACTGACCCGTTCCTTGAAGAGTTCGTCTAGCGACACTTGCCACAACACTTCGACCGCTATGTCATAACCGGAGACCCGCGTCCACAGCACTAGCCCGCATTATTCATGAAGGAACGTAGCGAGGGCGTCGAGAGTTGTGAAAAGACTGGGTGGCGCGGACTGGAGCGCGCCCGGTGTTTTTACTGCTATCGGCGTCCGCAGCCGGTCATTCATGAATACTGCGGGCTAGGGAATCGAGGGTCGGATCGCCGCTGGCAACGCCATGGCGAAAGCGCGGTGCGGATGGCTGCTTCAAGCCGGCTGCAGCGGCACTTGCGGGCCACAACGCCGTTAAGGCCTGTAAGGTCTGGCGTCGATTCAGCATTCACGTCTCCCGTTCGATAATCTGCGACGAGTGTCGGGGGCGGAAACTAGCCGCCGACCGTGACGTTCGGGTGACGCTGAATCGAATCAGCCCTGTTTTTTTACTGGTGCGTACCAGATCGGTGAAGACCAGGCGCGTTCCTGCAGCGTGGCGTGCAGATCTTCGCGACGTGGAACTCCGGCGCGGATCGCATCCCAGGTCGACCATCGGCACTGTGGATTTTCAAGGACTCGTACGTAGTAGAACGCGCGCTCGGTAGGATCAAACTCCGGATCGGTCCAGTGTGCTTTGAGTTCCGCGACGCCGGTTTCGTCGTTTGTGGCGCAGGTCGCAAGATCAACTGTTGCACCGTTGTCTGGGCAACGTCCGGTAGCGGGATCGACAGTGCCTTTCGCGCAAGCGACGTCGAAGACCTTCTCACGGGTTTCACCATCTTTTACCCATCCCTTGATGATCTGCATGCGCTGCAACGGGCGTGTGCCTGCGTCACGACTCGCCCACGCGTAGAACGTGGGTTCACTTTCGGCGCCACCGAGCACATCGCTGCCCATGGGTACGCCGTTGGCGTAGCCTGCCGCCACAGCGTCACTCCGTGTCACCATATCTGCAGGCAGTGAGTGACCGGCAAAGAAACGTACCTGAATAAACGAACCGGTGGTGGCAAAGGTCTCTTTGCGGCGCAAAGCTGCGTAGACGTCATCGCGGGTATTGGACTCCGCCCAAACGCCGGCCATGCCGGATGCGCCCCAATAACGATTGGCATTCGTGGCGTACATGCTGCCGTCAGCTGCAGGCGTTTTGAGCGGAACCGAGCCGCGTTGCTCAGGCTTGATATCGAGGTCGCCTGTCTTGCTCCAGTAGTTATCTTCGTCGAAGGAACCTGCGGCGTTGTGGGTATCACTCGAACCGATTAGGCCGAAGCGATACGGGTTGATCCCTTTTTCCTGTTCCATCAGAAGACCATTGAGATAGGCCTCGCGAACGTAGCTGCCGGGTGCCTGGCTGGGGAGTGGATTACCCACTCGCACGGGCATGATTTCGAAATCCGCCCACTCGTCATTCGGCGACAGCATGGGGTGCGTATCCGAAGTACCCTTAACCTGTGTGACTTCAACCAATGGCTCGTTACGCATGCGTTGTTCGGCGTAGGCTGCGTCGATGGGGTCACCGACCATGTTGGTTTTCGTGAACATCCAACCGTTGCTGCCATTGGAGTTGTGCGGAATCGCCAACAGTTCTCTTCCGCTGTCACGTTGACTGTCCATCCAGTCCCAGAGGTTTTCAGGATTGTCGGAGTCGAGTCGAGTGAAAGGCAGCTCTGGCCAGTCCGAGCCCTTGAAGATCACGTTGCGGTGCATGTTCTCGAATTCAGGACCGGAGGCGGTGTATTCGTAGCCAATGAATGTTGTGAACTTGCCCGGAGCGTTATTGCGATTGGCTGACTCGGCGATCTCACGCCAGGTATCACGCACGATGTTCTTGTCGAGCAGGTCGTCCTTTTCAACGTTTCCGGCGATGTAGGGGAGCATCGCCAAAAACGCGGATCGGTCGCGGGTCTTAGCAGCTTCCCTGATCCTCTCTGCCATGGGATGCGCAAACACTGTGGATTCAGGATCGAACATCGCGGGCAACATGCCGAGGTAGGTGCCGTGATCGGTGACGGCTTCAAAATCGAGCGGACGCCGAATCTGCATTTCCATGCCGGAAGCGTGTTTGATCGTATCGCCTTTGGCGAAAGCGTAGGCATCATCCGGACTCGCGCGTGTACCAAAGACGTAAGCGTCGAAAGAGTACATGGTGTGGACGTGCAGATCTCCAAACAAGGCGACTCTTTCGGGGTTACGCGTGACTTCTGCACTACCGTATCCTGATGGTCCGGCGCTGGCAGCAGTATCTGCGGCGGCATCGGCGGGTGGCGTGACCGGTGTTTCTTCCTTATCCGCGTTGCACCCGAGGAGCAGCGTCAGGATGAAAGCGGAAGTGGTGAGACGAATCATGTTGTGGACGCTCTTGTTAGTCAGAGGTAGGAGTACCCTTGATAGCTGATCGTTACTGATACCGCTCCCCGCGATACTCGACCCAGCCGGCTTCATGATCGCCGCGGAGTGCATGGTGCGTCCAGTGCAGTACACCGCCTTTTTCATTCCATTCGTACTCGCCGTACAAGCTGATCATCGAGCCGGGGTGCGGACCGGGTACACGGGGTGCGAGATCGATGTTGTGCGCCACCAGAATGGACGTGCCGTCGGCGGTCTCGATCAGGAAGCGTTGGTGGCGACTGCCTTCATTGTCGTCCTTGAGGACTCGCTTCACTTTGGCATCCACACGGATCATCCGACCACTTAACGTGTCGCTGAATGTTGTGGTGTTCGGTGGGCGATCCGCCGGGGAAGCGGGTTCCAACCGGCGTTCGGTACCTGTGTCAAAAACTTGTTGTCCACCCAGCGCGACGACCAGGACAGCCAACAGGGAGAGAAGCGTTTTTCGCATGCGAGGATTCAAGCCTTGCATGAGGGGCTCGTGGGCGGTGGATTGGCGGGCATCGATCTTAGCCCATGCAGCCTTCGCCGATGCAGCCTTGATGCAGCTCGTAGTGCTGTGTATTGCGTGAGGATGAAGGTGGTGTTTTCATGCCAGAGGGAACAACAAGGCAGGAGGGTGCTACCCGGCGGGCGAGCATCCCCCGTGCTATTTCCAGCCGGAGAACTCTGAGCATGTCACGTTTGAATTTTGGTGCCTTTCTGGCACCTCATCACCCCATCGGTGAACATCCGATGCTGCAGTTTCGCCGCGATCTCGATTTGGTGGAGCTGCTCGACAAACTCGGCTACGACGAGTTCTGGTGTGGGGAACACCATTCCACGGGTTGGGAAATCATCGCGTCCCCGGAAATGTTCCTGGCGGCAGCAGCTGAAAGGACGCGACGAATTCGCCTCGGTACTGGCGTGATCTCCTTGCCTTACCACCATCCCTTTAATGTCG
>SYFY01000152.1 GCA_005799745.1 Gammaproteobacteria bacterium | reverse complement strand
TGACGGTCACCCTGAAAACGTCCTGGGTCGCGATGAGATGCTCGACAACGTCATGGTGTATTGGCTGAACGCGGCAGGCGCCTCTTCTGCCCGCCTCTACTGGGAGAGTTTTGGCAGTGGTACATCGCGCGATTCCATCACGACCCCCATGGGTGGCAGCCACTTCCCGAAAGAGATCTTTCGTGCATCCAGACGCTGGGCAGAGAAGCACTACTCGAACATCGTTCACTGGAATGAACTTCCGAAAGGTGGCCACTTCGCAGCCTTTGAACAGCCAAAGATCTTCGTCGATGAACTCCGTGCGTGTTTTGGAAATATGTCTCTATGACAGGTTCGGTTGAGCCGTTGTGGCGGCCCGATTCCGCGGCCGCGCGGAGCTCACAGCTGGCCGAATTCACTCAACGCGCCGCTCGGCTGGCAGGGGAACCTTTCGATACCTACACCAGGTTGCATCAGTGGTCGGTGGATGAGCGGCCGACGTTCTGGCGTGCATTAGTCGATGCCTGCGACATCCAGTTCACTGCAAACGAAACCAGCGTTCTCGAGAACGACCACTTTCTCGAAGCTCGCTGGTTCACGGGAGCACAACTGAATTTCGCGGCAAACCTGTTGAAACGGCGGGATGATAAACACGCGCTGATCAGTGTTCTTGAAAACGGCGAGCGGCGTACGCTCACCTATGCCGACCTTCATCAACAAACCGCGCGGCTCGCGAAGTTCATGCGCGACTTCGGCATCCTTCCAGGTGATCGCATCGCCGCCTGGATGCCCAACATCCCGGAAACGGTCATCGTCATGTTGGCCGCCTCGAGTATCGGCGCGATTTTTTCTTCGTGTTCGCCGGACTTTGGCGCTGGTGGCGCTCTCGACCGCCTTGGTCAAATCGAGCCGAAGCTGCTCGTGACCTGTGATGGCTATTACTACGCAGGCAAGCGCATCAACATCGTCGACAAGGTAGCGCACGTTGTCCGCGATGTCCCCTCCATCGCCAAGGTGCTTTGGGTTGACGTGTTGGGTGAGGTACCCGAAGGCGCCGACCGACTTGGAGCGCTTCTCGAATCAAACGAAACGCCGATTCTTGAATTCAACGCGCTGACTTTCGACCACCCGCTCTACATCCTCTATTCCAGTGGCACCACCGGCAAACCCAAGTGCATCGTGCACGGTGCAGGTGGCACCTTGTTACAACATGCCAAGGAACATCGGTTGCACCTCGACATCCGTGAGGCCGATGTCCTTTTTTTCTTCACGACGGCAGGTTGGATGATGTGGAACTGGCTCGCTTCCGCACTCGCCACCGGTTGCACCATCGTTCTCTATGACGGCTCACCCTTTCATCCGGGTCCGGCCAATCTCTTTGATCTGGCAGAGCGCGAGAAGGTCACCGTCTTTGGCATCAGTGCCAAGTTCCTGCAAAGCGTCGAAAACAGCGGCGTGAGACCTCGTGAGACCCACGACTTGTCTCGTGTGCGAATGCTGATCAGCACCGGCTCGACGTTACCGCACGAGGGTTTTCGCTATGTTTATCGTGACATCAAGACCGACGTTCACCTCGTCTCGATGAGTGGCGGCACCGACATCATCTCGTGTTTCGTCATTGGAAACCCCATGCTGCCGGTCTATGAAGGCGAGCTACAGTGCGCCGGTCTCGGCATGGCGGTTGAGGTGTGGGACGACACTGGTCAGCCGGTACAGAATACTCGGGGTGAACTCGTCTGCACCCGCCCCTTTCCATCGGCCCCTACCGGATTCTGGAAGGACGACGGACATCCACGATATCGCGCCGCCTATTTCGAGCGCTTCCCAGGCGTATGGGGGCACGGTGACTTCGCTCAAAGCACACCGCACCAAGGTTTCATCATTCACGGCCGCAGCGATGCAACCCTCAACCCCGGCGGCGTACGCATCGGCACCGCGGAAATCTATCGTCAGGTGGAAACCTTCCCCGACATTCTTGAAGCAGTCTGCATTGGCCAAGACTGGCAAAACGACACCCGTGTGGTGCTATTTGTAGTGATGCGAGCAGGTTTCGAACTCACGGAAGAACGGATTTCGTCCATTCGTCAGCGTATCCGTGAACAGGCTTCGCCGCGCCATGTGCCAGCGTTGATTCTCGCGGTGCCCGACATTCCTCGAACCATGAGCGGCAAAATCGCCGAACTCGCGGTCCGCGACGTGGTTCATGGTCGGGAGGTGAAAAACACTTCTGCACTCGCCAACCCGGAGTCATTGAAGCACTTCGTTGGTCGGGTTTAGGTCGGGTTTAGGCCGGCGCAGCTGGAAGCATCGGCTTCGGGGGGCGCACCAGGTGTATCATGAAACCCGACATGACGTTGAGTGCTGCCACCACCAACAGTGCCGTTGAATATTCTCCTGATGCATCGCGGTAAACCGACACGAGATAAGGTGCGATGGCACCTAACAAGAGTGCAAACGGAAGGGCTGCGCTGCGCACGGAACCCAGAAATCGACGTCCGAAGAATGATCCCCAGATCACTTCCTGCAGCGGAATCATGCCACCCCAGGCTATCCCGAGTACAAAAAACGCGGCATAGGTACCCAACAGCGAGTGCGCGTCAATGGCAATGACGATGAACGCGAGGCTGACACCGGTCATCGATGCACTGACTGCGGCTAAAGGTTTCACAGCGATTCGATCGATGTAATACCCCCAAATCGGTTTGGACAACATCGCCGGGATGGACGCCATCACCATCCCTAGCGCCGCCTGACTCCGATCGAAGCCTGCATCCGTCATCATGGGGACGAGATGTAGCAGAACGACAACGATATTGATGGAAAAAAAACCAAAAGCGGCCACAAGCGCATAGAAGGACCCTGTACGTACCGCCTGCGCGCGTGTCATCGATCGTTCGTAATCGAGTCGGGCCTTGTCACCTTCGTTCGAGGCCATCTGCGCCGCAGTCTTGCCATCGGGATGGAGACCATGGTCCTCGGGTGCTCGACGCATAAGCAGCGAGATCGGCAACATCAACACGAAGGTGCCAATGCCGAGACCGACCCATGCGAGACGCCACCCAAAGTTGTCGATCGCTACGGTGACCGCTGGAGTCAGGATAATTCCACCGAGCGATACACCCATCGCCGCCCACGCAACCGCCTGGCCGCGTCGTTCTACAAACCACTTGGCGAGCGTGACGTTGACGACAAGGTTGCCGACAAGCGCGCAACCCATGGTGGTAACGATGCCGTTGAGTACGATCCAGTGCCAAAGTGCGTCGATGGCATAGTGAGCGACCAAGGCCAGGGAGAGAATCGCCGTCCCTACCAACATCAGTGGACGACCGCCGATGCGATCCACCTGCACGCCGATGAAAAAACCGGCAATCCCCATAACGAGTTGGCCGAGGGATCGAGCGATGGTGTATTCCCCACGCGACCAGCCGAGCTCTGCACTCATGGGTTCCATGAACGCGCCGGCGACGTAGCTGAGAATCCCGATGGAAACAAACTGCGCAGTGAACGCGGCGGCGATGAGGACATAACCGTAGTAGAGTCCTCCCGTCGACCCGTTGGGCGACCGATGGATTTTGGAAGCGGGCAAGAAGGTCCCCGGATCGAAGCAACCGGCATTTAACCACACGAGCCAGCGGCTATACTGGCCCCGCTCACGGACAATCACTGTTGCTAAAATCCTGATCAAAGAAGCACTTGGGAGGAGAGAGGCATGAACGAGTCGGCTACACCAGTATTGGTGGGCGTTGCCCAGGTTGACCAACGCATCCGCGAATACACGCCTGAGGTCAAGGAGCCCGTCGATCTGATGATCGATGCGCTAAGGCTCGCGGCAGCAGATGCGGGGGCAGAGGCGCTCTTAACCGAAGCGACTTCGGTACGTGTGATTCGTGGCGTCTGGCCTTACAAGAATCCGGCCAAGCGCGTCGCAGAAGCCGTTGGCGTACCTAACGCGGAGACCGTCCTGACGCCTTACGGCGGTAACTTCGTTCAAACGGCCATCAACCACTCCTGTCTCGACATACAAAGTGGCAAACACCAGATCATCCTGATCGCTGGGGGTGAGTGTGGTAACTCCGTCGCGAAGGCCCGTCGTCAAGGTGTCCGCGCTGAGTGGAGTGATCTCCCCGGAACACCTGATCGCATCATCGGCGAAGACAAACCGATGTTCGATGAGTTTGAGGTAAAGGTCGGGCTGCGTGCGCCGATCCAGTGGTATCCGATCTTTGAGACCGCATTGCGGGCCCAGAACAAAGAATCACTGGACGCACACATCAAGCGAGTCTCAGAACTGTGGTCAGGCTTCAGCCGTGTCGCTGCGGGCAATCCCCACGCCGCATTACAAAAGGCGGTGAGCGCGGAAGAGATTCGCACAATCTCAGCGTCCAATCGAGGCATCTCTTACCCCTATCCGAAGTTGATGAACTCCAACAACAGCGTCGACATGGGTGCAGCGCTGATTCTGACCAATGTCGCCACGGCAAAACGTTTGGGTATTCCTCGTTCTAAATGGGTCTTCCCCCATGTCGGTACCGACTCCCACGACACCTATGTGGTATCTCACCGCGATAATCTGCATTCTTCACCCGCTATTCGCATCGCCGGACGCAGAGCGCTCGAACTCGCAGGAATGAGCGCCAACGATGTCGACCATGTGGACGTCTACAGTTGTTTTCCAGTTGCAGTTCAAGTCGGTGCCACGGAAATTGGTTTACCGCTAACAAGACCACTCACCGTCACTGGCGGGCTCACGTTTAACGGCGGCCCGCTCAATAACTACGTCATGCATTCCGTCGCCCGTATGGCCGAGGTGCTGCGTGAACAACCGGGTAAACGTGGTCTCATCACCGCCAACGGCGGCATGTTGACTAAACATGCCTTTGGCGTGTATTCCACCGAACCACCGATGAAACCCTATCAGTACCAGGACGTTCAGGCGGAAGTTGACCGTCTGCCGAGACGCGAACTCGATGCAGGCTTCATCGGCCAAGCCACCATTGAAGGTTATGTGGTCATGTATGGCGGCGACAGTTTTGAAAGTGCCTACGCGGGTCTGCGCACCGACGATGGCAAACGCACCTGGGCTGTGACGAGAGATCGGGGACTCATGCAAGACATGACGAAGCAGGAATATGTCGGCAAGCGTGCGCGGGTCAACGCAGAACATCAGTTCAACATTTAATTTTTTTACAAGGCGAACCGCCTGAAGGGGGAACTACTATGAGTCGAGTCTTGATCACCGGAGCGAACAAAGGCGTCGGCCTGCAGCTCGCGAAACAATATTCAGAAGCAGGCGATGAAGTGCTCGCTGCTTGCCGCAGCCCTGCAAGTGCCACCGCACTGAAGGCGCTGCCAGGTAAGGTCACGGTACTGGAGCTGGACGTCTCCAAGGCCGAGTCTGTGGCAGCACTCAAAGCCAAGCTGGGTGACGCACCCATCGATATTCTCATCAACAATGCAGGTATCGCCGGTCCTGCACCGAACAAACAATCCTCCACCGACATGGATTACGAAGGCTGGATGGAAACGTTCAACGTCAACACCATGGGCCCGATGCGCATGGTGCAAACCTTCCGTTCGAATCTGGCTAAAGGCACGAATGCTCGTGTAGCGACGATCACGAGCCAGATGGGAGCCCTTGATCTCAACTGGCCGGTGTTCTACGCCTACTGCGCGTCGAAAGCGGCGGTCAATAAGGTCATGCGCATGTTGTCGGTGGACCTTGCCAAGGACAACATCGCCCTGCGTCTCCTGCATCCTGGTCATGTGAAGACGGATATGGGTGGCCCGAACGCCGAGATCACCGCAGAAGAAAGTGCTGCCGGCATCATCAAGGTGATCTCCGAGACCAATGCGTCAAATACCGGCACGTTCCTCAAGTGGAACGGGCAGACCCATAACTGGTAAGGAAGAAGTCGCTCCTACATGGTGAGAGCGGCCTCCAAGAGGCTGTCGCAAAAGTCTGCCAACGGCGGACATTTGCCGCGCGCCCAGGCTCCTTGCCTACGAAAATCAATCGCTTACGCAATCGATTTTCGCTGTGCCATCCCTGGCACGAAGGAGGAGGGTGTTTGACAACACTCTCTTCCAAGCCGCTCCCACATGCTAACCGGTCGATTCATGATTCCAGATGATCGAAGAATCGATCTTCTGAACATCGGTAACGCCACAGAATGCCATCGTCAGATCAAGTTCCCGGCGAATGATCTCCAGTGTTCTGATCACGCCAGCTTCGCCTCCCGCTCCGAGTCCATAAAGAAACGCCCGACCGATCAGCGTGCCACGTGCACCGAGGGCTAACGCTCGCACCACATCCTGCCCGCCACGAATCCCGCCATCCATCCACACTTCCATCTGGCTGCCAACGGTCCGGACGATATCGGGTAACACGGCGATTGATGAAGGCGCACCATCGAGTTGCCGGCCTCCATGGTTGGAAACTACTAGCGCATCGGCACCAATCGAGGTCGCGAGCGCTGCGTCTTGCGCATCCATGATGCCCTTGAGAATGAACCGCCCAGGCCACTGATCGCGCACCCACTTCACATCTTCCCAGCAAAGCGTCGGATCAAGCTGTTCATTGGACCAGGCCCCAAGGGTACGCAGCTTTTCGACCCCCGGCACATGACCGACGACGTTTCCAAAAGTCCGGTTGCGCGTGAACAGCATCGGCAATGACCACGACGGTTTCATGGCCATTTCAACAAGGTTGCGCACGGTGAAGCGAGGTGGTGTTGAAAGACCGTTACGGACATCCTTGTGGCGTTGACCCATGATCGACAGATCGAGGGTCAGCATCAGCGCTGAACACTCCGCTGCTGCAGCGCGTCGGATCAGTCTCGAGATGTAGTCACGATCCCGCATCACATAGAGTTGAAACCAGAAAGGCTGCGTCACAGCCGCTGCAACGGCTTCGATGGAGCAAATGCTCATGGTCGAGAGTGTAAACGGCACGCCGGCTTTTTCTGCCGCTCTCGCTGCGTGAATCTCACCATCGGCACATTGCATGCCGGTCAATCCTGTTGGTGCCAACGCCACGGGCATCGACACGGCTTGACCCGCCATGGTTGACCGCAAGGAACGGCTGGCGATATCCACGGCAACCCGTTGCCGGAAAAGAACTCGCTTCAAGTCCTCTTCGTTAGCGCGGTAAGTCGATTCTGTCCACGACCCCGAATCCGCGTAGTCATAGAACATCCGCGGCACTCGGCGCTGATGCAGTAGACGAAGGTCCTCAATACAGGCGGCAGCAGAGACGTCACTCATGGAAGCGTTTACGCCGCTCGCCGAGCTCTCTCCAGGTTGTCAGCACAATTCCTTCGGAACGAAGGACGTCCTTCAGTCGTGGATCGAGCATGGCCAGCATGTCACCTCGCCGAGTCGGTCCTGAATCCGAGATGAAAGCAAAATTCGCGTCCGAATCGGTGTTGTGCATGATCATCATGGTCACACCGGGTTGAAGAGCCTTCAGCGCCGCGATGTAGCGGTTCACCTTCGCATCGGCGAGTTCCTGGTCCGACGCCTTGGCGTCACCCGCTTCCGACCAGCCATAGCTGGTGTTGTGTAGATCGTCCAACACCGGTAATCCTGCAGCCCAGACCTGCTCTGCCATACTTTGTGCTCGCGCGACGCGCTCGGTCGCAGCGGACTCACCCAGGTCACTCGTCAGTTGCGCTTTTAACGCAGTCACATGTCCGCCAGGGAACATCACGGGTATTCCTTCTTCCGCACCTACCTTGATGTACCGCTCAAGAAAGTCGTCACGTGCGAAGAGTGTGCCCATATGAGAATCGAGATGTGTCGGTTCAATCCCCAAACCCCGGGAGCGTGCAATCTGCGCCCGGATCTCAAGTTCCACTTCTTCGGGCGTTGCATGGCGTGCGACTTCTTCAACGCTCGGCCAGAGTGCGCCCTCCGGATCAATCAGTCCTTTGACCTTGTCGCGTGACGCCAACGGTCCCCAGCGATAACCCTTCCACTCCGACGTCAGCGTGAGATGCAAACCGACATCGAGACCGGGGTGCGCCTCGAACATCGTGCGTAATTCCGGAACCCAGGGGCACGGCATCATCACACTGACCGAGTTGGCCACACCTTCTGTCAACGAACGAATCACGCCGACATTCGACTGATGCGACATACCGCCGTCATCTACATGGAGAATGACGACACGTGCGCCCGAGGGATAGCCGAGTCGTTCGGCGAACGTAGCGGCGTACGCCGTTGCAGCCAGCGTGGTTGACAAAAAAACACACACAAACGTGCAGAACATATTGCGCATTACGTTTCCTTATGAGAAGTCGGAGCGAGCCCACCGAGCATCAAACCTTGAGGCGCGAGTCCGAGCAGCGCACGACCACCGTCGGCGATGTGATGACTCGCCACAGAAGCGTGTTGTCTAACCACCCGAACATCTCGGGAGGCCCGCTCGATGGCACTGCCAATCTGATTGGCACTGGTACCGGCCGCATCTGCAATCAGATCGACCGCTTCGACACAGGCGCGGACACCATCAGAACAGATCATCTGGAAGACAGCCCTATCTCGTGTGGTGATCTGGTCGCCACGGAGGTTCATTTCCCACATCGTCACTGCCTGCTCCATCAACGCGGCACGACTACGGACAATACGAACTTCCGCCTCAGCAGCAGCTGACTGCGCATGCGCCCGCTCGCGTAACTTGCTGCTCGTGAACCTGGGTTGTTTGCCTTCAGCAAGCTCGGTGAAAAAATCGAGCGCATGGCGGGCAATTCCCAGCGCCACGGCCACCTTGTTGTAGGCGAGTCGCGCGCCGACCGGAAAACGCAGCAGTGGATCGTCTGACTTCACACCACCGATGGGTGCGACGATTCGGGATCGCGGCACCCATTGATCCACCACACGAACGTCATGCGAGCCTGAACCACGCATACCACCGACATGCCACGTGTCGAGAATCTCCCACTGTCCTTGGGTCAGCACCGCATAACGATTGCCAGCACCTTTCGGATTGGGAACTGTCGCGGCAAAGATCCCAGCGTTGTGGCAACCGCTGACAAACTGCCAAACACCATTGATACGAAAACCCTCGCCGTCAGGCGTTGCAGTACCAACCGCCGCTGTCGAACCACAAATCACTTCAAGTGGATCCGCCACCAGGTCCATACACTCTCGAAAGCCGGGAACGATCAGACCGAAGCTTTCGATGCCAATCATCAAGTTCCACCCGGCGGCGCCATCTCCGCGGCTCGCACACTCAATGACCTCGATCTGCGTCACGGGGTCGGCACCCTCTCCACCCACAGATGTCGGCACCCCGAGTCGGTAGAGTCCTGACTTCGCAAACGCCGCCGCTATCGCAGGATGCAAGCGTCGCTCCGCCTCTGAAGCGTCTGCATGCTCACAGATGAGCGGCACGAGTGCAGCTGTGCGTTCGAGTGCTGATGGCATGTTGGTCTCCCTCCGGCGCCTGAGTTTACGACAGTGGTATGCTCGCCGGCATGGAATATGACTACATCATCGTGGGTGCCGGGACAGCGGGTTGTGTGCTCGCGAACCGGTTGTCGGCAGATAAAGAGAATCAGGTTTTGCTCATCGAAGCTGGCTCCGATGACAACTATTTCTGGATTCCAATCCCGGTCGGCTACCTCTACACGATCGGCAACCCCCGCACAGACTGGTGCTTCAAGACAGAGCCCGATCCGGGTCTTGCCGGTCGTTCCATCGGCTACGCGAGAGGTAAGGTCCTTGGTGGGTGTTCATCCATCAATGCGATGATCTATATGCGTGGTCAGGCCAGTGACTATGACCATTGGGCAACACTCGGTAACCGAGGCTGGGGATGGAACGATGTGTTGCCGATCTTCCGTCAGAGTGAGGATTACCAACACGGTGCGGATGAGTGGCATGGCGCTGGTGGCGAGCTACGTGTCGAGGAGCGACGCGTTAACTGGCCGATTCTCGATGCCTGGCGTGATGCCGCTGAGCAATGTGGCATTCCGAAAATCGCGGAGTACAACCGCGGCGACAACTTCGGCACCGCGTACTTTCAAATGAATCAGCGTCGTGGTGTACGTTGGAGCGCCAAGTCGGCGTTCCTCGACCCTGCACTGCATCGTCCCAATCTTCGAGTCGAGATCGAAACACTGGTTGAACGCATCGATTTTGAAACCCGTGATGGCAAGCCACGCGCATCCAGCATTGACGTGCGCTCCCGGCAGTCCGGGCAATATCGGTTGAAAGCTCGCAAAGGAATCATCCTCGCTGCGGGCGCCATCGGCTCTCCCCACCTCTTACAACGCTCCGGCGTTGGCGAACCGCAGAGCATTCGTTCACTCGGAGTGCCGGTGGTCCATGCACTGAAGGGCGTCGGCGAAAACCTGCAAGACCATCTGCAGATTCGTACGATCTACAAAGTCAAAAACACCCGCACGATGAATTCCAGAGCCGGCAATTTTTTTGGCAAGGCATTGATGGCATTGGAGTACGCCGCGCTGCGCACCGGTCCGCTGACGATGCCGCCGTCCCAACTCGGGGCCTTTGCCCGCTCCGATGAGAACAGACCTTCGGCGAACATCGAGTGGCATGTCCAACCTCTTTCGCTCGAGCGGTTTGGCGAACCCCTGCATCCTTTTGATGCCATCACGCCATCCGTCTGTAACTTGCGACCCAAAAGTCGTGGCCATGTCCGAGCACGCTCTGCCGATCCGGATGAAGCACCGGCCATCCAACTCAACTACCTGTCGACGCAAGACGACCTTGACGTGGCTGTTGCAGGATTACGTTTCACGAGACGCATCATGGCAGCGTCAGCGCTTACACCTTTTTCACCGGAAGAATTTAAACCCGGCCCACAGATCCAGACCGGTGAACAGCTAGAGGCGGCCGCACGTGAGCTAGGCACCACTATCTTCCATCCGGTAGGCACCTGCCGTATGGGCCACGATGACGACGCAGTGGTCAACGACCGGCTTAAGCTGCGAGGTGCCGACGGACTTTGGGTCATTGACGCTTCAGTGATGCCAAGCATCACCTCGGGTAACACCAACGCGCCAGTGGTGATGATTGCGGAAAAAGGGGCGCGGTTTGTACTCGAAGATTCGTAGCGGACGCACTTCAAGACGCATGCAACCAGAGATCAAGATGCACAAACTGTTTCGAAACTTCCTGCTCCTCCTTCTCCTGGGCTTCCCCGCGCATGCAGAAGATGCGAGCTACCGCTACTACATCGATATCGCCGACGTCACCCTCGACGACTTGAGTTCATTGTTTGCTGATCTCACCACGGATTTGGGCGATCTCACGCCTGATCCGCTGGTCATCGTCCTGCACGATGAAGAAGCCGCGGCTTTTCTTCGGTCAAACTACCGTGATAACAAGACCTTGGTTGATTCGGCGGCTTTGCTCGACGCTCACGGTGTGATCGATCTGAAGATGTGCGCCACCTGGATGCGCAACCACGCAGTCACCCAAAGTGACGTGCATCGTTTTATTGATACCGTGCCTTATGGTCCCGCGGAAGTACGCCGACTGCGTGATGCGAGCTTCACAGCTTTCTCCAAGATAAAACTATGAACACCAACAAACCGTCTCCGCTCGCCGGCCTCAAGGTGCTCGACATGTCCCGCGTTCTTGCGGGTCCGTTTGCGGGGCGCATGCTCTCTGATCTCGGCGCGGACGTGGTAAAAGTTGAGCCCCCTGAAGGTGACGTTACACGACTTTGGGGCGCTGTAATCGGAGGCGCGTCCGGATATTACGCGCAGCAGAATTCAGGTAAACGCAACATCGGCATCGACTTGAAGCAACCCAAGGGCGTTTCACTGGTAACAAGGTTGGCCACACAAGCGGACATTCTCATCGAGAATTTTCGTCCCGATGTGATGCCGCGTTTTCGACTCGGCTACTCACAACTGAACGCTCTCAATCCGCGGCTCATCATGTTGTCGATCTCCGGATTCGGACAGTCAGGACCTGAGTCGGAGCGCGCCGCGTATGCACCCGTGATACAGGCGGAACTCGGTTTGTTGCAACGTCAGGCAGACATGTCCAAGGCCTACCCTGTGGACCTCACCCTGTCGGTTGCGGACACCAATGCCGCGCTGCACGGTCTTGTCGGCGTGCTGGCCGCGTTGCACTTGCGTCACACCACCGGTCTAGGCCAACACATTGACTTGGCGATGGTCGACGCCACCGTCGTAACCGACGACCGCCTCCATTATCAGATTGAGAGGACTCAAGGTGAGCGCAGCGACGGTGCGCCAACTCAAACCAACGAAGTCTGGCAAACCGCAGGTGGACCAATGATGTTGGCGGGGGATTTCCGCCATCTGTGGCGCATGGCAGAGCGTCACATCGGCGCGAAGGATGAGAACGACAGCTTGCCTTTGAATGAAAAAATCGCTGCTCGCCGCGCCTGGTATGGTCGATTTCTCACGGAGATCTGCAAGACACGAGAAGCTGTGATCGACGCGCTCGACAAAATGAACATTGCCTGGGGCGATGTTCGATGTGGGCCGGAAATCGTCAATCAACCGACTGTGCAGCATCGTGGGATCCTGACGGATATCCACTATCCGGATGGCGCGGTAAGGCAGATCCCCCAGTCACCGTATCGCTTCTCCGCAGCCGAATCGAAAGTACGAGGACCAGCACCGCAGCTGGGCCAACACAATCGTGAAGTCCTCATCGACTGGCTTGGCATGGACGACACGGCCATCGCCGCCCATGCCGCTGCCTTAATCACGCAGAAATAGCTGAAGAAATCAGGTACCGGTGTAAACCGGCTCCCGTTTTTCGAGGAAGGCCTTCATCCCCTCTTTCGCATCGTTAGTACGTGAACAGAGTATCTGGTTCCGGTTCTCGATGGCCATAGCTGCTTCAAGTCCTTGCGCATCGATGGCCATGCTGAGCCCTTCCTTGGTGAGTCGAAGACCCATAGGTGACGTACGCAACATGTCGGTGATGTACGGCTTCGCTGCTGCAACCAGTTGATCATCCGGCACAACTTCCGATACGAGGTTGCATGCCAGCGCGCGTGGGGCGTGGATGAACTTTCCAGTCAGCATCAACTCCGACGCGATCGAAGTGCCTACCAGCCGTGGCAGGAAATAACTCGAGCCCATGTCACAGGCAGATAACCCGATCTTGATAAAGGCCGCGTTCATACGCGTACTCTCTCCTGCGATCCGAATGTCAGACGCGAGAACAAACGAGAATCCACCACCACACGCTGGCCCGTGAATGAGGGAGATGATGGGCTGAGGACAACGACGCATGCGAATGTAGACCTCGGCGAGGTAACCCTGAAATCCCCAACCGTTACCAAAAGGCACGTAGTCGTCACCGCTGCGGCGAACACCTGCTTCTTTTATATCCAGCCCAGCGCAAAACGCTCGCCCTGCCCCCCGCATCACAACAATTCGTACCGACTCGTTTTCGTAGAGGCTGCCAAAGTAGTCGCGCAGCTCCGTCACCATTTTGGTAGTGATGGCATTCAGGCTCTCTGGCCGGTTAAGGGTCAGCCAGTCAACTGCCCCGTCTTTTTCGATCTTGATCGTTTCGTAGTTCATGCTGTCTCGCTGTTGATGAAATTCCAAGTGGACCGGCTGTCAGAACGAGATACGTTCTCCAGGTTCGGGAATGTGCACTTTGGCTGCCGCAGTCGTCAGCCGGAATTGTAAAGCCTGCATGGCTGCGGGATCGCCATGAACCAGGTAAACCGGCGGTTTTCCTTGAATGCCCCTGTACCAGCGGAGCAGATCTTCATAGTCGCCATGCGCCGATAACCCTCCGATGGTGTGTATTTGAGCGTTGACCTCAACCGACTGACCATGAATCCAGACCTTGTCAGCACCATCGATCAATCGCCGGCCTAACCCGCCCGGTGGCTGGTAGCCGGTGAAAAGCACATGGTTCTCTCGGTCTGATAACATAATCTTGAGGTGGTGCAAGATGCGGCCGCCACCGCAGGTACCACTTCCCGCGATGATGATCGCGCCCTTTCCGAGGCGGCTGATACGTTTCGACTCGTCAGCCGTGCGTGCGAAATGTAAATTGGGAAGTTCCGGCATCGACTCAAACTCACGGCGCAGCGCATCAGCTTCCTCATCAAACAAATGTTGGTGGCGCCAGTAGATGGCAGTTGCCTCGATGGCGAGTGGACTGTCCAGGAAAATTTCCCAGCGATGCAGCGCCCATTCGCCAGCATGTTTTCCAAGCTGATACAGAAGCTCTTGGCTACGGCCTACCGCAAACGCCGGCACAACGATGGTTGATCGATTCGTGTCGCTATCACGAATGAGATCGCCAAGTTCCAGCAGGGAGCGGGCTCGGTCCTTGTGCCGTCGATCGCCGTAGGTCGATTCCATGACGACCAGATCCGCTTCACGAGGACTCTCCGGGTCCCGCAGAATCGGTGAATCATATTGACCAAGGTCACCGCTGAACACGATTCTACGGTGGGTGTCGCTTTGATGAAGATGCACTTCAACCACGCCGGAAACGAGAATGTGCCCGGCATCGAGAAAGCGGACTTTTACACCGGGAAGTACATCAAACCAGTGCCGATACGGATGACCGATCAACATCGGCAGCGTGCGTTCTACATCTCTCAGATCGTAGAGCGGTCCTTCCTTCGAGGTCTCGTCAGGTGATGACTCCGCATGTCGCGCACGACTCGCGGCAAGGTTGGCGCTGTCTCGAAGCAGAATCGACGTCAGCGCCCTGGAGGCTTGGTGAGTGTGCACAGATCCTTTGAAGCCATGTTTCACCAGGAGAGGAAGGCGTCCGCAATGATCGATATGAGCGTGACTCAAGACGACCGCATCGATGCAACGAGGATCAAACGGAAACGGATCTGCGTTGCGTGCCTCACGCTCGATTCCACCTTGGATCATCCCGCAGTCGAGCAGGATCGTGTCACCGCCGAGGTGAAGAATGTGACAAGAACCCGTGACCTCGCGGGCGGCACCAAAAAACTCGATGTGCACGTCGGAATCGATCTCCGTAGTTGAGCCACTGAGGAATCAGCTATCAAACTTCGACCGGTATCGTAGGGGCTGAGTGTCCGTAAACAAAATGTGCAGGAATTTTACATGCCGATCACACTACCTCCGGAAAGCGTCAAGTACAGTCAATTCCCGAAGCCATGTGGGTAGAGTGCGCCCGCAGCAATTCGGACCAACTGCCCTCGCGTGCCTCTGAAATCGCGCGAATCTCCAAAGGATCAGGCATGAAACTCTCTCCCTTCCCCCCAAGTTCGTTCGTCAATCCACCGTAGTGCTGGATGGTTTTTCTCTTGTTTACTCCTGCTGTCGACAATTGCCTCTGGTGTGGCAGCAGATGATTCGACCCTCGATCCAGAGTTCGAAATTGACAAGTACCAGATTCAACCCGAAGACGTGCTCGACATTTTCGTCTGGAAAGAAGATGACTTGACCAAAAAAGTCACCGTCGGACCGGATGGAGCGGTGAGTTTGCCGCTTGTCGGAACCATTCTCGCGGGTGGCGAGACTACGAAGGACCTGCAACAGGACATTACCAAGTCATTGCAGGAGTACATCTCCGATGCGCGGTCGTAACCGTTTCGATTCGAACGCTGAAGGGCGTGCGGATTTATGTTTCCGGGAAGGTAAATCGACCAGGCCAGTTCGAGATTGGACGGTACGTTGACGTGTTACAGGCACTTGCCCTAGCGGGTGGACCCAATGCATTCGCAGATTCAGACAACATCACCATTCAGCGACGCATCGGTGGTCGGGTCGAAGTGTTCAAGTTCAACTATGAGCAAGTCCACAAAGGCAAAAAACTTGAGCAGAACATCCTCCTCAAACCCAACGATATCGTCCTGGTTCCTTGAGCCGACGGCTGGAGCCTCACTGCAACATGTCTAAACAACACCACTTACCTGCACGGATTCTTCTTCGCAGATCGTTGCTAGTGGCAGCGGTGCTCGGTGTCGCTGTCCCGGCAGCGCACTCCGCCTGGGACGTCTACCCCGAGGTTTCCGTCGAGGCAGGTTTCGATGACAACCTCCCCCTCAACGTTGGAAACAAAGACGACGCCACCACCGGCGTGGTCGAGGGGAAGATCGTCACGCGTAATGCATCCGAAACACACAACGTGCAAGTAACGGCAGCGCTCAGGCAGGCAGAGTTCGGCGGCACAACACAGGATGGTGGTACCTCTGACGTCGCGCAACTCACCGGCGAAAAACGTTCCGAACGAATCAGTTACGGCATGACAGGCATTTATTCAAACCAGCTACTGCGCAGATACGGCGCGATCGACCTGGCCACCGGCTCGCTTATAGGTTCCACGGAGGATCTGTTGGTCGCTCAACGGCAGAATCCGAGCCTCGATCCCAATCTGGAAATCGGGTACATCGAAGATGAACTCCGCCAGAAGCTTTTAGTCGCTGCACCCTACGTCGACTTTACGCTTTCAGATCGCAATCGGCTGCGGCTAGGCGGAGAGTACCAAGACACCTCATTCAGCGGGGACAACTTCATCGGCCTTGAAGACAGCAAACAGTATGGTGGCAGTCTCACCCTGTACCACCAGCTCAATGAACGTGGTTCTGGTTCCACGGCTATGCGAGAATTTGAGCCTGATAACTCACCGCACGTCACCCGTCATGACATCACTGTAGGAATATCAAGATAGATCTCCGAAACCGCGCGGTTCGACATCGAAGGTGGCGTTAGTTTTGCGGAATCTGACAATGGCTCCGAAGACACGGTGCCAGTCTATCGCGCAACGCTTCTGAAGCTCCTTGAAAAGGGGCAGCTTTTCCTCTACGCAGAACGTTCCAATTGGCCGACGGGATTCGGCGACGTGGTGGAAACTGATCTGTTCGAAGCTCGCTGGAACCAACCGCTAACCGAGCGGTTGAGCCTGTAAGTACATGGATCCTTCAGCACCACCAACTCCAACCTCCAGAACGGCGTTAACCCGAATGACCGGGACTACGCGGAACTCGAAACTCGGCTGAGCTTTTCAATGAGTCCAGCCTGGAAGATAGGCGGCGCATACCGAAACCGCTGGCTGGAAGAGAAACTTCAACCCCGTGACGCAGACGGCAACGCTGCGTTCGTTTTCCTGACATATTCACCCCCTCGTCCATTCTGATTTCGACGAGACGCACCAGCGGAAAAACACATGGTAACAATGCCTGTTGATCTCGATCTGACCGACTATCTGCAAGCACTGGCGCGCAGGAAGTTCCACTTCCTCACTACATTTGGTACGACGATCATCATCGCGTTGCTGTTAGCATTTTTGTTGCCGACCAGTTTCCGATCTGAATCGACCCTGTTGATCGAGCGTCAAACAATTCCAGACGGCATCATTGAGACTACCGTTACCGGCTATGTCCAGGAACACATCCAGAAAATCACGCAGAAAATTCTGACCTACGAAAATCTCAAGGAAGTGTCAGAAGAGCACGATCTCTACACCGATCTTCGGGAGAGCGATCCGGTAAGCACCACGCGCCGACAACCGGTCCGTTGCGCTGCGAGCAGCAAGTGAACGGTGCTCGTGAGATTATTGTGGAACGTGGACAGCACCACCTCTTCCGTACGCTTGCCAACGACGTAGCTCGCCAAATGCAGGACGATATCGGGTCGGAATCGACTGAAAAGCGCGTTAACCGCAGCTTCATCACAGAGATCGACCGCCTCCGACCGAAAGTACTCAGAGTCGGGGTGGGGAGTCCGACTGAGTGCAACGACCTGTGCACCGGCCTTGCCGAGTCGCATCGACAACGGTCTACCGATGAACCCGTGGCCTCCTGTAACGAGGACACGCGCACCCTGCAACGCATCGGCAGCATTCATATCGATCTGAACCTCCAAATCACTTTTTGGCACCGGAATTCGTTGCAGGCCATCATCCCACACCCGTCCGATTCGGGCCTTGTGAAAGCGTTGCGCTTCCGGCTAACTTGTCAACCACTCACTGTTTGAACCGTTCATCTAACAGCCAACTACTACCAAACAACCAAGGAGCAATACCACTCATGATCAGCACCGGACCCGTCGAAGACCGCCTCGCCATCCGTGAACTCGTTGAGTCGTACAACGACGCCGTCATGCGCTTCGACGCAGACGCCTGGGCAGCCAACTGGCGTGACGACGCGACCTGGGCATTGCCGGGCACTGGCGATGGAATTAAGGGTAAAGAGAACTTCGTTCCGATGTGGAAAAACGCCATGTCGGGGTTTTCGTTTGTTGGTTTTTTTGCCTCTGCAGGACCGATCACAGTGACCGCCAACACGGCACACGCAACCTGGTACCAGCAGGAATTTTTACACCAGAAGGATGGCACCAAACGGAACGTTACCGGTCGTTATGAAGACGATTATGTCAAAGAAGGCGGTCGCTGGTTTTTCCAAAAACGTGTTTACCAGGTGATCAACTCCGAAAACTACTGATTTTCACAGCAAATAGAGTGAGCGAGGGAGTGGCCGTTGCCTGCCTCTCCCCTCACTCAAGTTGTCAGCAAATCAACCTCTTGGCGGGTTGGCGATGCCAGGTACCGAAAGAACCCGACAGGCTTCACCCCAAGGCGTTAATCCCTCCAGCCATTTGGACACAGCGGCCATCAAACCTCTCCCGGTTGCTGTTTCTAAGCATGAGGGCTTGGCTTTCCAATCAATCGCCATACGAGCAATTGAAGGGAAGTCAGGGTGGAACACCGAAGAACTTGGATCATGATGCGGTGCAGAGGCAGTGATACACCGTCACTTCTCTGATGTAGTTCTGCCTGCGTCCCCACGGCAGCTCATTGCGAGGTATTTTGCGAGTCCGCTCCCGACGATTTGATTGCCAAGCGGCGTAAAGTGTCCACCAGGCAGGTCCCAATAAATCGCTTCCCCGGGTCGAGCCGCGAAATCGCCAATGGGCGAGTACACCAACGCTTGCATGTCAGATGTCTTTGGGGAAACAGCATCATATTTCTCCTGATCCGCTTTGAACGGAACTTCGAGGATCGAGAAGCCGATACCGCGTCTAGTCGTATCGTCGTAGGTGGCCGCCACTCGGACGTCCCGCTCTTCCGGTCGTATTCCCAGTATTCGCAGGTCGTTCACTCCGGCCTGAACGACAATGGTTTGGGTGCTATCCGGCCAATCGATGTCAGTAATACGGCTCCTGATCTGTGAAACCGTCGCCTCAGGGAAACCGACATAGAGTTCTTTCAGGCGGTCATGTTCTGCCCAATCCGAGACTCTCGAGTCGCCCAGAAAGACGATGTTCGCATCTGGATTGCCCTGAATGACGCCCTGCACAGGAAACTGTGCGCGAAGCGAGCGCTCATAGAAGTTCAGCACCCACTGAGCGGAAGCGCCAGTAATGGCAACCACTGTCAGTAGCATCAACGTGGGGAATATTGGTCGATTCGTCGACACCTGAGAGATCCTGCCGCATTTAATCTGCTAGCGGTAAAGTCGCAATTCAAATCAGCACTAATTCCGGACTGAAATGACACTCAGGACCGTGATTTTGCTGCTGTTTTGTTGAATTTACCCGAGATCAGGGAACGCCTATGGAACTAACGCCATTTAGTTGCCCAGGAGCACCATTGAGTTCCAAGCCACCGTCCGCATCCAAGAAAAGCACAGGGTGCTTCCTGAAAAAAAATCGGAGTCGTGGTGATCAGGTGTCGCCCGTCACAAGTCAATGCCGGCAAGTTGTCGCGGCAAAATATGCTTCCGCCTTGCTTTCTTATGAAGCCGAGTCGCTCGACGCTCACACATCACAAGCAACCTCGCTTGTTCGCTAAGGACTACCCGTAGGGGCAACTCAAAATAGGTCTGCAAAAACCGAAGAACGTCTCGTCGTGTCAAGCTGATCTGCAGCGCTGAGAAGTAGAGTCCACCCAGATCTTTAACCAACGCCCGCAAGGGAATGTGCTTGTACCTCTGTGCGCGATGAAGATCGACGATATAAATCGGCGCTGAGACGCTGCGTGAACACATCTCCTGATCATCACCGGCAAGCAACATGTGACAGATGTAGAAGTCCTGGTGCACAAAACCAGTGGCATGCATACGACTTGCGAGGGATGCGACTCGCTCGATCAGTGCCCTTTTCACTGCGGGTGACGGGGGGAACTCGATCCACCGCAAACACACCTGCTCAAGACTCTGGGTGCCGGTAAGTTCTTCAGTGACCAGGAACGAACGACGTGTCGCGGGATTCAAACCTTGGCAGCCATACCCCGCCACTGTCAGCGTATGCAGACCGGCCGCGGCGAATTCCCGAATGGCGATGTACTCGTTGCTGGCATCGACCACCGGTCGCTTCATGGATAAGAGGTTCTTCAGAATTTCAGTCCAGCCCACTCCCCCATGCCGTTTCACATAATAAGTTCGACCATCGATCTGTGTTCGGATCGTCGAGCGTTCCGCAACACGGCGCACCACGGTGCCTTGCAGTTCGAAGGCAACCACAAGTGCATCGGTCCCCTGCCAGGCTTTAGCGAGGTCTTCGCTCAAATCGAGTTGTTGGTGGATCGAGGACTTTTCCATCACTTGCCACTCACGCACCTGTCTCCTGTTTCACATCTCGCGCCGCTTCAAGAATCACCTCCGCAGCGCGTTGCGGCAGGCTGTAGACGTCTGCGGCACATCCAAACGTGATACCACGCTGGCGCCAATCCGCCCGCTCTGGAGACGCCAACATCGACGCCAACTGCCGATTGAGGTTTTCCTGTCGGAAGGGTGAATCAACGACGCAACCGGCACCGGCGTCGAGAACGTAATGTGCAAAGCCACAGACGTCGGTTGTCAGTACAGGAAGGCCGGCAACGATCGCCTCCAGCAAGACGTTTCCCGTATTTTCAAAGTGAGCAGGGTGAATCAACAGGTCGCCCGCTTGCAACAAATCGGGAATATCGTCTCGCCCAGATAACACCTGGAACCGCTCACTGATACCGAGACGCTCGGCATACGCGAGAAACTTGCGTGGGTCATCGGTTCCGATCACTACCAGATGTGTTTTCGTCTTGAGTAGAGGTGGCAGCGAACCCACGGCATCTAATGCCCGATCGAGCCCTTTGGTGATGAAGCCCGAGCCGATCAACAACACCAGAAGATGATCGTCAGGAATTCCGAGGCTGTATCGGCCTCTCTGACGTCGTGCAGGTGCATCCTCCGCAGCCATACGATCTCTGGCGATGCCTGGAGGCAGACGATGGAAGCGATCAAGCGGCGTGCTGTAGTGGCGACGAAAGACGTCGAGCTGCGTCGGTGAACTCATGAGCACACGCGTTGAAGCGGTCGGTTCAAACACCGCCCGTTCGTAGGCTGCAAAATGGCGAAACCGAGGCGTACTTCGATACAGACTACTACGCGCAGTGAGCGCCTTTTCGAGATAACAGGTGTCTGCCGCGTAATACACATCGAGCCCGGGCATCTTGTTGAACCCAACTACGCAGTCAAAATGCTCGCGGCGCAGTCGTTTCTGCAGCCAATGCTGATAACGCTCGTAACGGGTGTGATTGAACATCCCGGTGGCTTCGAACTTCTCAATCTCCAGACCTTCGGGAACTTCTCCATGCCACTGAATCACAAACACAGTGACCTGTGCGCCAGCCTCCAGGCAGAGTTTGGCAATGCGGATGAATGCCCGCTGCATGCCGCCATGAGGGAAGTACTTGTAAAGGCAAAAGGCGAGCTTGAGCTCAGGTGCTGACACTCACGACAATCCTCAAGGATTCTTTAGCATCATAACAAAGAGCTCTGGTACCGCCCGGCAAAGGTTGCGAACATCGAAACCCTCAAGCGCACTCACCACGCACAGACGACCGGACTCGCGAATCAAGATGAACGTTCTCGTCATGCACAGCCGCGATCTCGACAAAGGCAGCACTCGCTTTCGGGTGGTGAACTATGACGACTGGTTGGCGACACAAGGTGTGCACCTCCAATACGTTAACCGCAAGAAGGTCTCTGCCAGGCAGGCTCGTGAAGCAGACGTGCTCTTCAACCAGAAGTGCCGACTGTCGGCATGGTCATCCTCGCGTCTGCGTAAAGCGTCCCGCCGCGTTGTGTTCGACTTTGATGACGCAATCTGGACACGGGCACGTAAACCCTACGGGCGATTCGTGGGTGCGCGCGTCCGCAGACGCCTCGACTGGTGGTTTGAAGCAGCGGATGTGGTGACCACCTCGAGTGAATACCTTGCGAACTATGCGAGGCGGGTGACTTCATCCGTACAAGTGATTCCCATGGCGGTCGATGTGGAATCCTGGAAGCCTAAGGCCAGACCCGAAGACGGCCGAATTCGTATTGGTTGGGCCGGCCGCCCTGGAAATCTCCGTTATCTCAAGGCAATTGAACCTGTGTTACAAGAAGTGCATCGCGCAAGACCACAGGTTGAATTCGCTATCTACTCCGGTGAACGACCCGATCTCGCAGTGCCCTTCACCTATCAGCCTTTTGCTCCGGGCACAGAGGCGACATTCTGCCAGACCCTCGACATCGGACTGTTGCCGCTTGACGACGGGGAATTCGCTAAAGGCAAATCTCCCATCAAGGCGATTCAATACCTTGCCTGTGGCGTACCTGTCGTCGGCAACGTCGTTGGCGCAGGTGCTGAGATCGTCACACCAGAAAACGGTCTAGATGTTGCGACGAATGATGGTTGGTTATGCGCACTTCTCCAACTCATCGATCGTCCTGCCGAACGGCTCGCACGCGGCGTGTCGGGGCGAACGCACATCCTCCGCTCAAACAACCTCATACATACCCGCGGTGCACTCCTCGCCGCCATCACCGGACAAAGCTGATGGGTCCCTTACGCCGGTTTCTCGCCCGCGCCGTGCTGCGCACACGCAACAACGTCGTAACACTCGACGATCCTTACACCGCCATGGGTCGACTACTGCCGAAAAACGCTGTTCACGGAATCATTGACGTCGGTGCCAGCTACGGGAGAGTGGCGGGTCGATTGCTCCGCCAATTCCCGACTGCAAAAGCATGGTTGTTCGAACCCCACTCTGACTATGTTGAGGTGCTCAACCAGGCGGCCCAAAGTGACCCTCGAATGTGTCCACAGTTTCTGGCTGTGGGGGATCACGATGGGACTGCGACGTTGAACATTACGGCGTCACCCGGCACGACTTCTCTACTGAATCCCAACCAGACGCTGAAAGATAGTTATAGCCACGAATCACAAGTGATCGCCCGCCACGAAGTCCCTTTGGTGACGCTGGACTCCTGGCTTAACAACGTTCCCGACCGACCCATCGAACTAATCAAACTCGACATCCAAGGTGGTGAACTGGCCGCACTGCGAGGCGCTCGCCAGTTGCTCACCTCATCCGTTCGTTTGGTTTACACCGAGGTCATGTTCAACAGCCTCTACGAGGGCGGTGCTGTGTTCGCCGATCTCGACGCAGAACTCCGTACATGCGGGTTTTTGTTACACGATATCTTTAAACCGAAGTACAACGAACGCGGCATGCTGATGTGGGGCAACGCGATCTATCTCAGGATATGAACCCAACGGGATCTGGACGTCATTCGATCGAGAGCCCAGAACGCAGGAATAAGACGTTGGTGTTGATCCGCTTGTCAGCCAAAAGCGTGGCTCGATCTGCACGCACTAACCGACCTGCCGCATCATCCACCGAAAACCACTGGAACTGATCCATCCAGGAAAATCCGAGCAGCGCATCCAAGGCAACACCCGCTCTTCTAAGGTTATTGAAGTTGGCCTCCATCAGCAGAACATCGATGCGCGCCACATCCTCGAGCTCAAGACCGGACAGCACCGCATGTTCAAAACCTTCGGTGTCCATCTTCACGAAGAGGCCTTTCTCGCAGCACGATCGTTTCAGCACTGCGGACAATGTTGTGACCGGCACCTCAAGGGTATCGACCTCGGCTGCTTTCTCATCGCCAGCCGCATAGGCAAATGAAGCCAGGCTGTGCCGATCGCGCGGAACGTTGAGTATTAGACGTCCGGGTTCCGCAGCGAGACCCTCGGCAAGCAGCTCTATCTGCATACCGTGATTCAGCGATGCGTTGCGACGGGTTCGTTCCACCATCTGTGGATTTGCATCGATGGCGACCACCTTCGCGCTCGGTCTTAGAAGAGCAAACAGCGTTGCGAAATAACCGATATTGCAGCCCACATCGATTAGTGCATCGACCTGCGGGGCTACTTTTCGAAACAGCGCTGAAGTCACTGGTTCAAACTCGCCGTGCACATAGATGGCGTTGTCAACGGAATCACCGAGGATGGTCTCGAGGGTCACGCCATCTCGTGTAACCACCGTGCGGTGTTCACCTCGATGCCGCCTGCAGAACTTGCGGTACGCACTGTAACGCAACGCAGATCCAAGTCCGTGGCGGGCATACCAGAGCAGTGGTTCGAATGTTGGCACGGCAAGAAATTCTCGGATGAAGGCACCATTCTAAGGGCACTGCTCAGCTCAAGTGATTATCATCCACGAATGAACAGCATCACCCCCCCACTGGTTGAACGCCATTGCACCATTTGCGGTGGCGACAACCATCAGCTTTTGATGCGGGATGGGGAAACCGCCTACCGCGAGTGTTTAACCTGTGCTGCGATCTTCGCGTCGCCCTTGCCGGCGCAGTACGAAGACGTTAACGAAGCCGCTTATCAGGAAGCCCTCGCCAAATACACCGCCAAGATCGATGCGCGACTGGCGATCAACCAGCACACACTCAAGCCGTTTGAGCGATATCGAAAAACTGGCGCCTTTCTGGAGATCGGCTGTAACGCCGGGGCAACGCTGGTTGCCGCTGAGAAGAACGGCTGGAAGGCGACCGGCGTAGACATCTCGCGGGCCGCAACGCACTGGGCCAGGGAACAGCATGGCTTAAACGCCATCACCGGTACTGTCGAATCCGCTGCATTCGAAGCGAATTCGTTTGACGTGGTCTATACAAACGCGGTGATGGAACACGTCGAACATCCCCTCTCCACATTGCAGGAAGCACTACGCATCCTGTGTCCAGGTGGCGTGTTTTATGCGGCAACGGTGAACTGGGAGAGTTATACCCGAACGTTTCTCGGAGAGGGCTGGAGCTATCTCGAGCCCATGCATCACGTGCAACTCTTTACGCCCACTAACGTGCGCGAGCTCGCGCGCCGCACCGGTTTCAACGTACAACGCATCTGGACAACGGGTGTTCGCCTTGCCGACAAGAAACACGGTCGGGAACATCGCGCCGAGTGGCCACCCGGTTGGTGCAAAGGCTTGTTGTCGCTGGCGACGCGGTTCACGGATCGAGGCGACTCCATCAAATTCCTGTTACGCAAGCCGGAGTAGCTCGAATCAATGGCTCCGGGTTGATGCAGCCCGCGAACTAACGTAACAATTCAACCGGACAATCTGATCGGACCCAAGGAATGCGCGATCGCGACGACATGCAGAAGCGTGAGTGGACCGACTACCTCATCGACTCCCTGGAAGTCGAAGAAGACACTGGCCCCCTATTTAACCCTCAGCCCCACGACGTCAACCAGACCATTACACGGGAGATGGTCCGGCGGTACTTTCACGATAACGCTTATCCCTTCGATTCCCGTATGTCCATCAAGGCGTACTACATCGAAAAACGCCTGCTGCAAATTGAGCTCGTGAAATTCCAGAACTGGGTGAAAGAAATCGGGCAGAAGGTGGTGATCATTTTCGAAGGTCGAGATGCTGCAGGGAAAGGCAGCACCATCAAGCGTTTTATGGAGTACCTCAACCCTCGCGGCGCACGTGTCGTGGCCCTCGCCAAACCCACCATCGAAGAACAAGGACAGTGGTACTTCCAGCGTTACATCGATCACCTCCCGACATCAGGTGAAATCGTGTTCTTCGACCGCTCCTGGTACAACC
>SYFY01000151.1 GCA_005799745.1 Gammaproteobacteria bacterium | reverse complement strand
GATCGAAGGACATCATCATCTCCGGCGGAGAGAACATCTCTTCCATCGAAGTTGAAGCCGCGCTGTACCAACATCCCGCTGTTGGCACCGCTGCGGTAGTCGCCGCCTATCATCACAAGTGGGGCGAAACACCTTGCGCCTTTGTGGAGTTGGCCGCAGGCAGAAGTGCGACGGAAGTGGAACTCATTGCTCACTGCCGTTCCTTGCTCGCACACTTCAAGTGCCCCACAAGGGTGATCTTCGGTGAGTTACCCAAAACCAGTACCGGCAAGATCCAGAAGTTCGAACTGCGCAAACGCGCGAATTCAGCAACTGCCTGACGAAACCACCGGAACTGAGAATCACGTGCGCTGGATTGTCATGATGATGGTGGTGTTGACTGGCTGTGCGACGCAGCCTATGCCGTCAACGACGCCGGTGATCAAGGCACCCGTCGTCGACCCAACGCCACGGCAAGATCTGCTGCTGCCACTCTCCACGGGTCAACGTGAAGGACCTGGCGAAACCTACTTTGATCCCCACCATACCGGTGTACCACTCTTTGACCTGAAAGGCCGCGCCAATATGAAACTCAGCCCCTGGTTTCGCGCCAAGGATTTTGCTCGCTCCGGCCATACAACTCCCCGATACGCACGCATCGATAAGCGTCTGGTTGCTTGTTTAACACGGGTGCGTGACGCCACCGGCCATACCATGTCGATTCTTTCGGGTTATCGGTCGTTCGCTCATAACCAAAATATCCGAAGAGCGGGGGAAGGTGCCGCCAAGAGCAGTTACCACATCAGCGGAAGTGCCGCAGATGTGGTCACCTCGACACCCGTGGAGCAGTTCGCCATCGCCGTTTATCTCGAGTGTGGGTGTAACGCAGGCTTTGGTGTTTCACCGCGGTTTTATCATGTGGATCTTCGCAACCATCCCGTCACCCCGTGGGGATACGCAGCGTCGGCTGCACCTCGCCTCGCCATCGCTCGTAAGGTTCAGCGCAATGTCTGTGGCAACTGATCCCGCCACCAAGCCGGTCCGCCGCGACCTTTATCCCTTGCGCTTCATCGGCACTGCACTCTCATTTTTTACGTTTAGCTTATTCGGACTCTTGTTAGGCTTATTCGCCTACCCACCTTTGCTGCTGATACGACCGCTGGACCGTCGCCGTCGGGTCGCGCGGTTGATGATCCGCGGTTTCTTCCAGGCCTTTGTTGGCATGATGCGGCTGTTCTGGGTACTGACCGTACGCATAGAAAATCCTGAGCGGCTACGCACCCGCGGTTGTCTGATCGTCGCCAATCATCCGAGTCTCCTGGATGTGGTGATGTTGGTGGCGATGACCCCCGATGCCGCGGCTCGAACCGGTGACGAGTACATCTCGCGAAGCGTCACTCACAAACCTGTCCCCTTCGATGCGACCAGCGCCTGCTGCGCTTCGGCGTAATACCGCTCCGGATCGTGCGGTGCATAAGCGTTCACACGCGCCTCACAAAGAACGTTAGGCACACCATTTTCGCGCGATTCAATTCGGCAGTTGAACGCGCCAAGACCTTCTGCAGTTTCGAGTTCACTTTGTGCACTGACATACAGAACATCACCGCAGCGAAACGCCCGAACTTTGCTGCGAAACTCTTGTGTGTCAGCGAGAAATCCCAGCCGAACGGCGAGTCCTTGCTCACGCAATCGGTAACCGTTCAGCGCCGACATGGCCTGAGCCATGTATTCCACCCCTGCCCAAGCCGGGACCTCTCCCGCCCGGTCAAACAGACCATCCTGGCGCACGGTGAGACGAACGATGATGCCGTGATGGTCAAGATGAACCACGTCATCCAAGAGGAGCATGGGGCCGCGGTGGCTTACCAAATCGACAACGTCGGGGTACGTGGAAGCGTTCACTGCGTCGTGATGATGTCGCCCGTCACCGCCACATGCACGATGGTCGCGCCCGCCATACAACGGTAGTGCGTTGGACTCTCCGTGATCTTGCCACGTGTCGAGGACACCACGTTGATGATCGCGTCCGCGCCATCTTTCTTGGCACTTTCCTGAATGGCGATGAGCGCCGACAAGAACGCGACGTCACAGCTCTTTTTGTCACCTCGCAAGAGACCACGGGATGAACGTTCCTGATACCAGGTGCCAAGTTGCTGCGTCGCTATAGGCGCACCTTCCTGGCCCTTCATGTAGAAGGGAATTTCGAGCAACTTCGTCCGCCCGAGTTTGGACGTCACCGCTTGCGACACTTCGAAAAAGTGTTCGGTTTCACGTGCCTGCGCCGTCCCGGCGAAACCCGTCAACGTCATCAGCGTCAGTGTGGCGATCATTGCCAAGGTCAGGTGTTTCATGTGTAGCTCTTGAGTTAGTCAGCCCGCTTCCAGCACATCCGGTCCAAAAGTTCGGCGCAGTGTTCTGGAGTACGAGGCGACTATAACGAGGCCACCTTGCCATCGCCATGCCGCGGTGATTCCATCGGCGCAGTAGCAGCTATCGGAGAACGTATGCAAACCGCCATCGCCTGCGCAGGCGCCCTTGGACTATTGCTCTTTGGTTTGAGTTTTGCCGTATCGATGGTTCGCCTCAATACCCGGATCGGCATCGGCACGGACGGCTCGTCAACAAGTTTGGTCACCCGATCGGTACGGGCGCAAGGCAATGCCGCCGAATACGTTGCCGCCTTTATGGTGTTGTTCCTCTTTCTCGGCACGCAGGAACCCGCGCCCTGGGTTGAATGGACCATGATCACCGCCACCGCTGCGCGTTATCTGCACGCCATCGGCATGTACGTGTCATCGGACTTGAACAAGGAACAGCCGCTGCGATTCGCCGGCAGCGCCCTCACTTACCTCACCGGACTAGTGCTGTCGGGTGCGGCCTTTATGCAAGCTTTCAACGGATAACCAGGAGAACGAACGTGACCCTCGAAGAACTGCTCGAAATCGAAGCCATCAAAGAAATGCGCCACCTCTACTCGCACTACTACGACGGCAACAAACTCGATGAGTTGGTGGATCTCTTCACCGACGACGCCATCTGCGAATACGGTCCCAATTTTGGCGGGGACTGGATCGGCAAGGACCAGATTCGCTCGCGTTACCACGACTTTCTCATCGGCAGTGGCCGTGCGGTGCATTCACAGATGCACGCCATCACCAACCCCTGGATTCGCCTGACGGGTCCAAACGAAGCCTACGGCCGCTGGTACCAGCTCAACCTAAACGTCGCCGAAGGCGCGACGAACCCCATCAACCTCTTTGGCGTTTACGACGACGTCTACAAAAAGGTGGAAGGTCGCTGGAAGATTCACCGCACACGCATCGACTTTCTCTGGCCCAAGCGGGAGTTTTACGGCCTTCGGATGTAAGCCCCTTTTCGCGACAGATACTCAGAGCACACGGTGGTCGAAGATCACACCCTTGATGAGCGCAAAGACCTTCGACCCAATCCGCAGGGCAAGCTCCGCCACCGCATCCTGCGTGATGCGGGCGCGCAGGTGTTCGCCCCCAGATTCGAGCAAAACTTCCGCATAGGGCGATTCCGGTTCAACGGCAATCTCCAGAATCTCCGCCGCAACGATGTTGCGAATGGAGATCCCTCGGGGTCTTTCCGTCGCTAACGCTACATCTCGCGAACGAATCCGAAGCCGTACGGCCTGACCGGATTCCAGGCGCTCCAGGATCGGCATGGTGATGTCCGTATCCCCAAAGCGAAGCACGGTCAATCGACGCGTCGCATCATGACGCAGAACCATGACGGTGATGACCGAGCCGCCTTCAAACCGTCCGGTCACCGATTGCACGTCGAGGCGCTCCAGCACCTGCGCGGTTTCGCCGTGCGCTTGAACTCGGCCCCCTGCCAGTACGAGCAGTCGATCCGCAACCCTGACAAGTTCGTCCACGTTGTGACTCACATGCAACATCGGCACCGCGAACTCTTCACGGATGCGGATGAGAAACGGCAGGATGTCGATTTTGCGCGCGACATCGAGCGCAGACAAAGGCTCATCGAGCAACATCAACGCTGGATTGGAAAGCAGCGCGCGCCCCAGAGCCACGCGCTGAATTTCACCACCGGATAGTTGCTGCACCTGGCGCTCGAGCAACGTGCCCAGTTCGAGCGCAGTGACCACACGATCAAAGGTGAAGGCACTCGGACCTTGTTGCCGCTTGAGCGCATATTCAAGATTGCCGCGCACACGCAGGTGAGCAAAAAGAGCGCCGTGCTGAAAGACATAACCAATACGCCTGCGGTGCGGCGGAATCAGTTTGCCGGCACTGGAGTCGAGCCAGATGTCATCACCAAAACGAATTTGCCCTTCGGATTGCTGGAATCCGGCGATGATGCGCAACAGCGTCGTCTTCCCAGCTCCACTTGGCCCGAAAACTCCCGTACATCCCGATGCAGAAAGACCTTCACGAACCTCAAACTCAAATTCACCCGCACGGCCACGGACGTCGATATGCAACATCACGCCACCCGAACCGCGAAGCGGCGGTTGAAGGTGTAGACGCAGGCTAGCACCACAAACGAAAAAACCAGGAGAATCAGCGCCAACGTATGCGCGAGATTAAACCGTAGTGTTTCGACGTATTCGAACAATGCGATGGACACCACCCGGGTTTCACCAGGAATACTGCCACCGACCATCAACACGACACCAAACTCACCGATAGTGTGTGCGAAGGTGAGGATTCCGGCGCTGACAAATCCACGCAGCGCCATGGGGCACGCGACGGAAACAAACACATCCAGGGGCGACGCACCGAGGCTCGCCGCAGCCTCGAGTGGTCGGCGGTCGACACTCTCGAATGCGGTTTGCAGGGGTTGCACCATGAACGGCAACGAGTAAATCACCGAAGCGATCAGCAACCCCGTGAACGAAAACGTCAACGTCTCACCGGTGACCTGTACCCAGAAGCTGCCGATCGCTGAGTCGGGGCTCATCATGAGCAGAAGATAAAAGCCCAGCACCGTCGGCGGCAGGACCAGTGGCAACGCGGTAACGGCTTCAATCAGCGGCTTGAGTACGAAGCGAGTGCGTGACAACCACCATGCGAACGGTGTACCGATAAGCAGCAACACAATCGTGGTTGCAGCAGCCAATTCGAGGGTGAGAAGGAGTGTCGGCCAGAGCTCCGTCAACATGGGACAACACGCAGCGACGCAAACTCACGAAAACGCGCACGTTGAGCACGCTCAGCATCAATGACGCGGAGATTCGGGAAGCGGTCAAACAATCTGAAAAGCGCAATGCGACCTTCAACTCTCGCCACGTTAAGCCCGGCACACGTGTGTACGCCACTACCGAAGGCAAGGTGCGGATTGTGCGGCCGGTCCAGGTCGAAGTGATGCGCCTCGGCAAAGACCTCGGGATCACGATTCGCCGCACCGATACACAACGTGAGCACGCTACCTGCCGGGATTCGTTGTCCACCGATTTCTACGTCCTGAAGCGTCGAGCGATTACCGAGTTGATTCGGGCTTTCAAGGCGGAGAATTTCTTCGACCGCTTTGTCCATCTGTTCAGGTGTTTCTTGAAGACGTGGCAGAACATCGGGATTCGCGGCCAACAACGCTGCACCGTTGCCAATGAGATTGGTGGTTGTTTCGTACCCAGCATTCAGCAGGAAGATGCACTGATGGGGTAGCTCCTTGGCGGTGAGGCCATCGTCCATACCTTCGACGCGGATCAACCGTGCCATCAGGTCATCATCCACATCTGTCATCGAGCGGCGCCTGTCATTGACCAGCGTTTCAAGAAATGCCAGGAAGCCCGTGACTGCGGCATCACCTTTGGTTTTGCCGGACGCACTCAGCCCGAACTCCAATGCACCAAGAATGGCCAGGGACCAATCGCGTAGCGGTCCTCGTGCTTCCAACGGGATGCCAAGCAATCCGCAAATCACCTCCACCGGAATGGCCGCGGCATAGTCATGAATCAGGTCGGTTTCTTCACCGCGTGTCAGTTGGTCCAGCAACCGCACGACAAGTCCGTCCACAAGCGGTACAAGGCCACGGATCTGTTTCGGTGAGAGACCATCACCGATGGCACGACGCACCCGCGTGTGCAATGGAGGGTCATTGAAGACCAGGCTCGTGGTGTGATGTTCAAACAACGGCGAAGCTACCCCGAACACAGGCGCAAACTGAACACGCTTGTCGGAGCTGAAACGCTTGGTGTCGCGATAGACCGCGAGACAGTCCGCATGTCGCGTTAGAAACCAGCTGCCATCAGGGCAACGCAGCACCGGCGCCTCATCGCGCAGACGGCGATAAGTTGGATAAGGATCGGCATAAAAATCCGCCGGCAGTCGGCGAGGATCAAACTCCGCTGGCGAGAGGCCTACGCCCCGAAAAAGGCTCATAAAAAACTCATGGAAGGCTCATGCGCCGTAACGCTCCCGTTTGGGAACGGGGCGAAGACGTGGGTACCAAGGACTACGCAAGGGATCACCCGGTTTGAGATGCAGCGACAATCCGGGCGTCATCGGCACTGTGGGCATGGACGGTGGCCGTGTGGCGAACACCACATCGTCACCAAACATGCGAATGGCGAGGGCACGTCGTCGGCCATCCACGCGCGTTGGGCCACCGCCATGAATGATGCTGGGACTGGAAATGATGATGTCACCAGGCTCGATATCCCACGACACGATCGGGAACGCCGAACGATTCGCCTGAATGTCCGGCAGTTTCGGCAAACCCTGTTCGTAATAACTCGCCGAAGGATCACCAGGATTACGTGGATCAAAGCCGTCGTACATCGTTTTGAGATGGGACCCGGCGACGAACTCCAGACATTCATCCGCGCGTAATCGATCCAGCGAAATCCACACGGACGCGAGCTGCGATCCGGCTACCGGGAAATACGGCGTGTCTTGATGCCAGGGTGTGCGCTCGGCACCACCCGCATTCTTGATGAAAAACTCGTCCGAGTAGTACCAGACCTTCTTCGATCCCATACAGCGTCCAAGCATGTCGGCAAGCGGCGAGTCATACATCATTCGCTGAATTTCTACCGCGGAATCGAAGTTGCGCACAGTCTCCTGAAACTCACCCTGTTCACCCGGAAAAAAGCGATGTTTGACAACCGCCGAATCACCAAGTACCCGGTTTAATCCCATCTCGATGAGCAGGAGCCACTGCGGATGCAGCGCTTGACGTACCCGCACAACACCAAGCGTGCGAAACGCTTCGATGACTTCTGGCGTGATGAGATTCAGTGCATCAGGAACCAAAGGGGTTGCTTTCTTGCCCCTAGTCTTGCTCTCAGTCTTGTCCACAGGTGCTCCCTCTCTCGAACGACTCGGGTAGAATTCTAGCCCTCATCGTTCCAGAAGGATCAGAGCTTTCGCAGCCGACTCACCCGCATGCAGCTTGCGGCGCCGCAGTGATCGCGAAAGGTTGCCGTGGAAAAGGGCTCTCCACATACCGAGCATTGCCGTTCAACAACGGCGTTGAATTCATCGCCGGCTTTACGTGCCTCCAACACCCGAGCGAGGCGCGTGTTCGCTTCCACCAATCGACGGAACTCGAGATCACCGACTTCCAGGAGCTCCATCACGTCGCTGACGGACCAGCGTGGAGACCGCAGCAACAACGTGGCCGCTTCTGCGGTGGGGTCTTCAGCAATCACTTCTGAACGGCTATTCATAGCCCAGAGACCTTACCAGCGAAAGCCTGATCTGTCGCTGCGATGCATCTCACAAGTCCCGCAGACCGGCCGACGGACAAAAATATTCTATTCATCAGCGGTTCCTTAGGTAACCTGTCCTCTCGCAACGGGGGAACTGAGGGCAATGATCATCAAACTCGTGAAATGGTTACTCACCGCCGCAGTCGGCATCGCCGTGCTCGCCGCGATCTTTGTATTTGCACACCGTTTTGCCGATGGGCCGAGGGCGATGATTGCGGGCGGCGCATTCACGACAGGTGAAATGTATACCGGTGAAGAGCCGGACTGGACCTTCCTCAAGGATCGCGAGGAAGTTGAGTTCCAGCTGATGAACCCCGAACGATCCCGCACGACGTGGATCGTTGAACACGAAGGCCGCATCTACATTCCTTCGGGCTACATGAAGAGCACCCTCGGTAAACTCTGGAAGCAGTGGCCACCGGAGGCGGAAGTGGACGGCCGTGCGCTGCTGCGTGTCGATGGCAAGATTTATCCGCGTCAGCTTGTGCGGGTTAAAGAGTCTCCGGCACTACCCGTCATCGTCAGCGAACTCGGTCGCAAGTACTTGAGCCAGATCCCGGATGCGGCTCAAGACGACGCGGGCCGTCAGGCGATGCTGGAAGGCGCACTTGCGCAGATCGCCAATGATGAGTTGTGGATTTTTGAACTAACTCCCAGGACGTGAGCAATCGCTGCGCTGGCAATCCGCGTTGAGCCTACGGTGCACGCAAACTCAGGGTCCGCCGCAGTCTGCGCCGGATCCGCGTTAACAGATCCGAGGCCGGCTCTTGTTGGGCCGCGAAGTCCACGCTGATGAAGTTGATTGGCATACGCGACGCCGCTTGCCGGTGTTCAGGTAGTTCGATCGGGTCGAGCGCGAAGGTCTCGGTTTCAAACCACTGATAATCGTCGTACGGCCAGGTCCAACAACCGGTATCCCGATACAACGCTTCAATAGGTTGAGCGATGTCGTACCGAGTAGGCAGTGATTCACAGGCGAATTGTGTCCGGGAAACGGTCCTCGCCATCAGTACCGCCGAGCGATCACTCGCATAAGTGTCGAACCAGAGTTCAAAACCAAGCTCGCGCCGCAGCGTGCTAACGGCACGATAAACCTGCACATGTTCTTCGTGGCCATACTCACCCCACGGGTTGTGGGTGAAGACCACCGATGCACCTGACAGACGCGGGCGAAGGCGCTCGATCAAGAGGGAATAATTGTCCCGGTACCGTCTGGCACTGAATCCCGGCAACACGCTGTTATCAGCAGCAAGCGCGTCGAGATGCAGTCCGAACTCAGCGGGTTGTGGGTCTGCCCAGTTTGCCCGGTTGAACGCGACAGACTCCGTGATTCCGAGAAACTCCGTCGGTTGGAGCGGAAATGCCGACTGCGCGGCACGTCTCCCACGGATCCATGCATCCTGCAGGGGCACATCCAGGTAGCAGATCACCCGCGTACGAACCTGAGCGACAACCGCGCTGAACCAGAGTATTTCGTCGTCCGGATGAGCGACAACCAATACCGCGTTGGACAGCTTGTCAGCATCGATCATGTCAGGTGACACGCTTGTAGCCCATCATGGACATCGCTTCGGCGAACTCGTCTTCAATTCGTTTTAACGGGCGACCGCTCAGCTCATCACGCCAGCCTTCAACCTCGCCTTTGCGCATAAAGAACCCTTTGGCACCTTTTTCTCCCGGAAATGCCTCGGCACTATGTTCAACCTCCTGTTTTCGCATCTCCCCGAAACTACCTTTCTGCACGGCCAGCTCAATGAGCGCATCGTCACCGGGGAGGCCACAGACCCGCGCCACTGCACGTAGCTGTGCCGGACAATCGCTTTTCAGGTCCTCATACCGAACAACGTGGACACGTTGGCGCTGCTTGCGTTGATTCCAATCAATCACCTGACGGTCCCATCGCTGGAGAAACGGCTCCAATCTGCGGATGCAACCATACTCCAGCATTTCCTCAACAAAATCGTCCAGCGACCAGTCCGTTTCCCCGGTGTCGTGTTTGCAGTGGTGATAGTAAGAAACGAGAGCAGCCCGGGGATCACGGACGATATACAGAGTGCGAGGATAAACGTCCGGATAGGTAGGTCCTTCATTGCGGAAAATGCGTGGTGCCGCCAAATCCGGATAGTCGCGAATGGAGAAATCTCTGGCATGCACAACGGGAACATAACGACCTACGGTTGATGTGAGCACAGCTTCGGGCGCCTCACGGTTGTGCAATACCGCCAACATATAAGCCATCCAGGTGTTGCCAGACTTGGGATGACCCACAAACATGACGTCATCCGGTCTGAAGAGCGAAGCCATCTCTCGATGTAGACGCCGATGCGAAAGCCTGTAGTTGATCGCTCCGGCCACCTTTTCAACGGCAAGTTCTGCGGTTGTGAGCAATCCACTCATTCGGTGTCTCCTTTCTGACGGGATTCTTAAGGGGTTGGTTGAGGTAAGGCAGACGCTGGGAGACTGGCCATCAATTCGATGTCGGCCAGAATCTGATCGTAGTGCTTGCGGTATGCATCGGGGCTGAAATGGTCTCGTCCGTAACACCACTCAGCGCGCGTGCGAGCGTACAGATCTCCGTCCGGCATCGCTGCGATAGTCATCACGGCTCTACAAACGTCGTCCACCGAGCTGGTTGGCAACTCCAGTCCGAACTCGGCGACGTCAATCCCTGAGCAGCGACTGACAATGGGGATCAGCCCGGACCTGATGCAGTTGACGGCCGCGCCAGCCTGACCCTCCGCGCAGGAGGGATAAACGAGCGCAATGCTGTTGTGTACCAGGCTTCGTAAGGGCTTCGCCGGCGACATCAATCCAACCCGTTGTCTGGACATTCGGTAAGGCCAGCTCAGTACGGAAAGCCTCAACAAAAGAAGGTTCGTGGTCGAATGAGCCACATATGGTCAGCTGCTTGTCCGGCATCCGGGCGAATGCTTCAAGAACAATATCAAGTCCCTTGTGCAAAGCACCCTGGCTGCCTAACCAAAGAAAACGATTGCGCACATGGTCCCAGGATTTTGCTTCGGGTATCGCGCATTCAATCACCGAAGGCACATCGAGGCGGAACAACGGTCGACCCGCAAAACCGTAGGTTTCTTCCGTAACCTTATTCCCAAGCACGATGCCGAAGTCTGCGGCGTCAATAGCCGCACTGTGCTCAATCAACCGAATGCTGTCGTAGGGGCTGCTGCCACGCCGCCGTTGGCATGCCGCCAACCGGGCATAGGCCTCACCGTTGTTCACAGCAAAGTGGGATGTATCGAGATGCACGATCTTCCGGGCGCGTGCTGGGAGTCGGCTGGCGACCTCTGCGAAGTAAAGGCGTGCCCCGGTAAACCAGTCGTAATGCTCCACAGGCTCAAAGATGTTGTTCCTGTAGTCGATGGCATCGACAACAAATCCACGATCCAGCCAGGTCTTTGCCATCAGCACGGATTCGAGATTGTGGGTGTGTCCCGCGGCGGGAGCTTGATCAATGTGCAGCAGCGGCTCGAGGATGTATGCGAACAACACACGACCTCGAGGCTCACCAGCTGGCCGAAGCGTCAGGCAGCGCGTATCCACCACCGATTTCGGTGTGCGCTGGATATGCAAACCAAACGGTTTAAGTGCTGCATTGGCAAGGTTCGAAAGAGCCATAGGACGGTGTTACCGCGAGAGTGCGCCGCTGAATGAATCGCCATGGTAACCAATGACGCGGAGCTTGCCGTTAACCATGCCGCTAATCGCACCCTCAAACCACCGACGCACCGGAACACTACCCGATGCGGCTCTGAACATAGTCCACTCACGGTGTTTCTTTCGGCTGTACCCAACTTGATCTGGTATCGCAGGTTAGTTGTCTTGAGACACGAGAAATCTCACCAACGGAGGCTCTAATTTACAACTCACGGTCAAGGCATCACGGAAATGCGCTAACAACCGCGGGTATCATCGCCGCCGAATCGGTGAACGATTCAATAAACAAGGAAAGATCCCGGCTGAGGGGAATTGTCTGTTACCCCTCTCCGACCCAAACACAGAAGAAGCACAGAAGAAGCACAGAAGAAGCACAGAAGAAGGATCGCAAAAGGACCGATGACTCATGACCCAACCTGTCATCCAAGTGAAAGGGCTGTCAAAGATGTTCCAGGTAGGCGAATTGCGCCGCCAGGAACAAACGCTCCAGGAAAAACTGGCTGAGTACGCGACTGCGCCATTCCGTCGCCTGTCGGGCCTTCTCCAGGGAAATTCCGCGGCCGCCTCCAATCTTAACCAGGAGTACTGGGCACTCAGAGACGTCTCCTTCGACATCAACAAAGGAGAGGTTGTCGCGATCATCGGCCGCAACGGTGCTGGCAAAAGCACACTGCTGAAACTCCTCTCGAGAATCTCGGAACCGACCACCGGAACGGCAACTATCCGTGGCAGGGTTGGATCGTTGTTGGAAGTTGGTACCGGCTTTCATCCCGAACTGACTGGAAGGGAAAACGTGTTTCTCAATGGCTCGATACTCGGCATGCGTTATCGGGAGGTCGCTGCAAAATTCGACGAAATCGTCGAGTTCAGTGAAACCGGGCAGTTCATCGACACCCCGGTAAAACACTACTCCAGCGGGATGCGCGTTCGGCTCGCGTTCTCCGTGGCGGCTCATCTTGAACCTGAAGTCATGTTCGTCGATGAGGTGCTCGCGGTCGGTGACGCCGGATTTCGAAAGAAGTGCCTCGAGAAAGTTCGCAGTATCGCTGCTGGTGGGTCCACCGTTCTCGTTGTTACGCACAACGCCCAGCAGGTCACCTCGTTGTGTGAACGCGCCTTGTGGTTATCGGGTGGCCGCCTCGTCGACGACGGTGACGCCGTACAGGTGGTTACACGTTATCTTTCGGAGTCCATCGGGCTGGGCGCCGAAAGGACATTCGGGCCGCAAGAAAGTTCAGGTGGTGAGGTTGCCCGAGTCCGAGCGGTGCGCATCCTCAATAGCCGTCGCGAGGACAGCAACAATATCGACGTTCGTGAACGTGTTTGTATCGAGACTGAAGTGGAAGTACTCAAACCCGGCCACGGGTTACTGCTGAAGTACGATCTCATGACGTCTGACAACGTCGGGGCTTTTTCATCGATCGACACCAATAATCCCACATGGCACAACCAATCCTGGGCCGTGGGCACACCCGTACTGCGGATGTGGATCCCGGCTAACTTCCTCCAGGTCGACACCTACACGCTCAGTGCCATTCTGTGGAGGTGGACCCCGGAGCGGGCGCACGAGTGGTACTGCACGGACATCGTCTGCGTGCATATGCTCGACGCTGAGCAAGGGTCGAGTGCAGTCGCTGGGATGACGACCGGACATTTCACGGGAGCCATCCGTCCGATCATGGAATGGGAAATGGAGAGTCGTCCGGCGCTGCGTATGGTTGGAAACACCTGAAGGGCAGTTGTCAGCAGAGCGAGTTCCGCTCATCTCCGTTGAAGCGCTGTCTGCGACAGGTATTCACCCGACCTTCGAGTATGCGATCCCGGCGAAGCATTCCGGGAACGAGATCCGGGCAAGAGAACCGGTAAAGAAAATGGGGAAGCCAGCTCCGAATCGGTGAACACACTGACGCCATCGAACCAGGCAGCATCTGGATTCCATCAAATCACCGCAGCGGAATCACCAACGATGATTTTATGCGGCTTCCAACTTTTGGCGGTTCATTAGGCGGCCCTGCAAAACACTGTGCAATCGACATCCAGTCCTGCGCGTTTTTTCCTGTCACCTCCAGGGAAGTATCCGCAACGTTACGCACTTGCGTCACTACCTGACAAAACTCCTCTGCGGTGCCAGAAACAAGCGCCGAGGTCTCGCCATCATTAAAGGTCCATTCTTCACCCGAAGGCGAGATGAGCCTGACGGCGGGTATCGGTTGAGGCACCTCAAGTTTGCGGTTTCTAAACGTCCATCCGTAGGTGTTGATGCCAAGGACAACGATATTGCGGATTGCATCAGTGGACTGCCTTTGTAATCCGAGGACGTCATAGATGGCCTGCGCATGTGACCACGTTTCCATCAACCGGGCACTGACCGAGGAGCGGACGCTCATATCAGGACCTGCCCATTTCACCCGCTTCGCTGGGTCCGCGCTTCGAAAACCTGCACACATGGTTTCGGTGTAGTCGAGCCATGCGCGCACCAGCGCTTTACCCCGCTGACCATCACTGTGTTCCAGCTCGAAATCGCGCATCGAGCGTTTCGCCTTGCCGGCGTCGAAAATGCCTTTCATGTAGGCATCGAAGTGCTCGGGCTCTGAATAACTCATCCAGGCAGCACGATTCCAGACATGAAGATGGCAAAGGATCTGGTTGATCGTCCAGTCCTTAAACAGCGTCACGCTGTCGAACTGCTCGTCCGCATAGGGCGCCAACATCGTCGCGATGGCCTTGGTCTCGGCGAGCAGATCATCAGCCTGTGTTAACACGGCAACCTCCGGTAGCAGGGATAATTTAACGGGCTGCTGTTCAGCAACACCTGTTAAGGAAACTCTGATTAGTTGGATATTTTCGTCAGAACGAGGCGAGAGGAGCGTAGAAAAATCGCGGAAATGCAGGAGTTCCGCGATTTTTTGCAGCGACGATCAACGAAGTTATGGCGGAAATAGACATTAATCAGAGATTCCGTAAAGAGGCTGCGATGGTAACAGCGCGAATAGGCTCAGCGCTCGTAGACGCCGATGTCAGGTCCTGTGCCCGTGAAGCCCAACGACACACCTTGACCGGCTCGCCATTCTAGGTCGCGGTCGACCGTAATTTGCTGAGCGGCGTAGTCCACCCGGGTGATACGCGCAGTCCCGGTCTGACCTTCGAGCTGAATCAGATCACCCCGCTCACCGGTGATACCAAAGCCGTCATAGAACCAGCTGGCGTCAGCGACCGGAATCTGCCGTCCAGTGCCCGCGGAGCGCACAGTGGTGAGGTGTTCACCTCGATCGATCAGCGGGCTGCCCGTACGTGCGGTGTAATCTGCCCGCGTTTCGGCATTGAACTGCGGATCAGCCTCGATAGAGCGGAGGATCCGACCATCTTGTTCATAGGGCGCAAGGTCTTCTTCCACACCATACTCGTTACGCAACAACGTACGACCCAAGGAGCTTGCAATCAGGTTACCGATGAACCGGTGGCCGCCAAAGTTCTCTCGATAAAGAATCTGCGCAGGGCTCACGCCTACGCAATTGGTATCCGGCAACCAGCCTTTGTTGTCCCAGAACGCGTTGTTCTTGTAGACGTTATCTTCAATGTGGTCAGTGCCTCGCGGGCCCGTCACGGCGACGCCGCCACAGCGGTTGTTATGGAAGACGTTGCCGTAAACACGATTCCCATAGTTGTAGAGCGCTTCGTCCGGATATTGGGTCATCCCCAGACCGACGTTGTTGGGATAGAAAATGTTCTTGCGAATGATGCCTTGTTGCCCGGCGTATTGAATGCCGTTGCCACCCGAGGTGCTGTAGTAGTCGATGGAGTGGTGAAAAACGTTGCCTTCGATGAGGTTGCGTCGAGTTGCATCAACTATCGCACGCGCTTCAGCAAACTCGCCATTATCGTGCCAGCTGGTTGTGTTGGCTTCACAATCAAACACCGAACCTAGTTTCTGTTGTGGGTTCGTAACGGTATTGGCGCGAATGACGTTGAAGCTGCCGCATTTGATGTTCCAGACGTCGTGTCCGGCGTTGGTGAAAGTATTGCCATGGATCACGTTTCGATCCGATCGAATCAACGACAAACTGTCGGTACCACGATTGATCGTGCTGTTCAGAATCTTGTTGTTAGTACTCCACGCGATGTAGATACCGCCGCGCTTGCTGCTCCCGGGGTAGAGCTGGGAGCCATCAAAGAGCGCGTCTTCAATCACGTTGTAGTGCGCATCAACGGCACGCAAAAAACCCACGGAGTCACGAACGGTGATTCCACGGATCAGGTTGTAACTCACATGGTCGAGCCAGACCGGACCATAGTCCTCGCCGCCCGCGACCGAATTCACGCTGCGGATCACCACGTTTTCCCTGCTTCTTCGGTATAGCCGATATAGGCGTCGGCTCGACCTGAGATACGCAGACGCAGGACTTCACGGTACTCACCACCACGCACGATGAACTGGGTACCTGCGGTTGCAGCACCCGTCGCCGCAGCAAAGGTCTTGTAGGCCGTGTCACTGCCACCAGAACACGCTCGGGACAGAGGCGAATACTGGCCCGCACAGTCACGGCTCAGACTGCTATCGATAAAACGCACTCGCACAAAGCCGTACGAAGACGGCGCGGGATTGGTCACACCCACAGGCGGTGGAGGTGGAGGCGTCGTTGCTGGTGGTGGGTTTGTAACAGGTGGCGGGTTCGTTGCCGGGGGTGGATTGGTCGCCGGCGGTGGATTAGTTGCTGGCGGTGGCGCTGCACCATCGCTGCCGCCGCCCCCACCTCCACAAGCGCCGAGCACCAGGAGTGCTGCGAAGAAAAGAGACCGGTACATCACCTGCTAAATCCCCAGGAACCGCAACCGTCGTCAGTTTACTCTCCAGTCCGCGCAATTTAGTAGCTCAATATTGGTGCGCAGGTCAGCCACATGTGAGCCGATCTCCCTTCATTTGTCGGGTGCAAACACCAACAACGCGTTGCCGGGCATGTGGAAATAGAGCCCATAGCCGGAATTGACGACCAAATGGCCATCGCCAATGGCCGGGCCGCCACCCGACATGCCACCACCCTTGGTCGGGAGGCCATTGACGCCAGGATGCGCGACCTTGGTGTCGAACTCCCACAAGAGCTTGCCATCGGTCTCACCGTAAGCCCGCACAAACCCGTCCAGGTGACCTGCAAAAACCGCCCCCTCCATGGCCGTGATCGCCGCCGAAATTCCGGGGTCGCAGAAAGGTTCTTCACGAGGACACACCTCGTGCTGGACATGACTCCAGCGGACTTTCCCCGAGGCGATATCCACCGCATGTACCCCCGGTCGAGCGGCATCCGGGTCAAGCACATCACCGTTGTGGGTGTCGTTCATGTCATTGATCGGCACGTAGAGCGTATCCGGGCTCGATGCCATGCCGAAATGCACACCGCCTTGGATACTCCCGCGCCCAACCCGCACAGACCAGCGTTCAGCACCCTGCTCATCGGGGTTGAGGCCAAAGACGGTGCCGTTTTTGTGCCCGGCAAGCAGGACCCGTCGCCCAGCGACGGTCTTGAGGATCATGCTGGCACCGTGATCGAAATCCGGGCCGTCTTCCGGTGGACAATTGGGGTTGTCGCGCATCATGCAGGCGACGTTCCAGGCATCGCCCTTGGTGCTCTGCCGCTGCCACACCCGCTCTCCGGTATCGAGCTTCACCGCCATGATCGCGTCGCTGTTGCCATCGGCCGGGGTCGAGTAGTTCTCCCCAGTCCCAAAATAGATCAGTCGCTGTTCTGCATCGATGGCAGGGCTCGACCACACCGGTGCACCTGATGGCGACAGAATGGCTGTGCCTGCGGGGGTCTTCCCGGTTTCACGCGGCGCCGCAGGGATGGTGAAGTGCGTCCAGATTTCCTGACCAGTGGCCGCATCTAACGCCACTACTTTGCCGCGGAACGAACAACAGGGATACGCCGGGGCCGCAGCCGGCGTCACTTCCAGGGATGACACTGGGACATACAATCGACCTTCAAAGAACGCAGGCGTTCCAGTCAGCGTTGCACTCGGATGATCGTCCATCCGCTTCGACCAAACCTGTTCACCGGTTCTTGCATCAACCACATGCAGCCGTGCCAACAAATCACCGAACACAGCGAGTTGCCTATCACCGGCTTCGAGCAGAACCACCGCGGTGCGTACTTCGGCACCTGCTTCATAAACCCAACGCTCACAGCCCGCATCGAGATCAAAGGCATAAACCTGTCCGTCCTGCGAACCCGTATAGGCACCACCAAAGCCAATGGCTGGTTGCGAGCGTGTACGCAGCGCACCGGGGTAGGCGAATGCCCACTTGAGTTTGAGCTTCGGTATCTCCGATGCAGAAAAGCCCGCCTGATCTGCTGAAACAAAACGTGCAGTGTCATGACCCCATCCTGCACGCACGGCTGGTTTGTTAGCCTCGAACTGATCTTTGCCACTGCACTGTGGGGCTCGCGGGAGCGCTTCTTCAGTATTGGCGCGACGCTGCGTAAGGTATTCCGCGATATGTACACGCGCTTCAGCTGAGAGTGAGGCGGCTTGAGGTTGCATGATGCCGCCGTTCATCACTTTCAAGATGGCTTGTGGGCTCATCATCTCGAGCCACATCGTTTGCGGTGCTTTGGGAACGGTGCCGTTGTGGCATTGCGCGCAATGTTTGGCGTATAGCTCAGCACCTGGCATTGAATGACGTAGTCCGAACTCGCCTGACGTGGCCTGGAATTCGTCAACGGAGGACAACACAGCGGGCTCTTCTGCCGCTGGCGTGTTGACGCTGATGAATAAGCTCACCAACCCCACAACAAGACTAAGCAACACGGGCTTCATGACTTCAACATCTCCGGTAGCCGATTCACAGGATCCCCAAACTGCTCCGGCGGGACCGACGTACCAAAGATGATGTGGTAGCCACCACGACTCAGTTCCGCATGCAGTGAATACCGAGGCACCACGATCTTCGATCCGGTGCGACACGCGTGGGTCTTGCCCTCAGCAACATCCGTGAAATAGAGATCACCATCCAGCACATAAAGCTCTGCATGAAAGTCATGCCAGTGCGCACTGTTTTCCACCGGTAGCACTTCAAGCTCCATACGAATCAAACCGGCTTTCGCCACGAAAGCATCGGCTTCAGCCGGTGTTTTAAAGGCGTTGTGAGAGATACGGATACTCATGATTTACCCTCCCGAAGTTTGAACTGCGGAACGTTGATGTCCTCTGAACGCCGCTCAAACATCAGTTGAACCGGCGCGCCAATATGAATGGCTTCAAGCGGTGATTCGATCAGATTGCTCATGACTGTCGGCCCCTCAGCGAGCTCGATCAGTGCCACGACATAGGGCACATTCGCATCGAACGCAGAAGAAACCGCACGACGAATCACAGTGAACGAACGAACGGTACCAGCACCGGACGCGTCCACGTCCGTGAGCTTGTCAGTACCACAATGAGTGCAGACGATGCGGCGGTAATGTTGCACATGACCACAGCCGTCACAGCGCTGCAGTGTGAGCCGCCCCTGATTGCAGGCCTCCCAATACGGGCGGCTCTGCGCATCCACAGGAGGCAAGGGTTTCGCGAGGGTCACAACGCCACCTCCGTGCCTAGAATGACGGTGCAATGACTGGAGAGAATTCCACCCTGCGCGTGCACAAGGCCGACGTTCGCGTCCTTCACCTGCCGTGCACCTTGCCCACCTCGGAGTTGTTGCACCGACTCGGTGAGCGCAAACATCGAACCCGGATTTCCGGGGTGTGAATGTGACAACAACCCACCGTGGGTGTTGATTGGCAACCGCCCGCCGGGGCCACCATCGCCCCGCAAAAAGAAATCACCCGCTTCCCCGTTGCCACAAAACCCGAGGTCTTCCATCTCGATCAGTACGACGGGCGTAAAGCAGTCATACACTTGCGCGAAATCGATGTCCGCGGGTTTGAGACGCGCCATCGCATAGGCCCGTTCACCACTTTGTGCCGCCGACGAGTGAATCAACGACGCCACCTGACTGATGTGTTCATGACCACGACCTTCACCCGCACCGAGCAGATAAACCGGTTTGTGGGGTTGATGCGAGGCGCGGTCTGCGCGGGTGAGTACCACAGCAGCACCACCATCTGACACCAGTGAACAATCGAGCAATCTGAGCGGATCAGCAATCAACCGACTCGCCAGCACATCTTCTATGTTGATTGGCTTCTGCATTTCCGCTGTCGGGTTGAGGCACGCATGCTGCCGACCGGATACCGCAACAGAAGCAAAGTGTTCCGGTTTCGCGCCGTAGGCATGCAAGTAAGCCTGCGCGATTAGAGCGTAATAACCCGGCACCGTCGCGCCATACGGTGTTTCGTACTGCGCATGCCCCGTAGACGACTGCATGATCATCGCCGCTTCGCGCGACAGGCCGCTGCGCAAACTGTCTGCCATGGCGATCACCACGGTGTCGCAAATGCCCGCATCTATCGCGAGTGCGGCTTGGTAAAGCACAGTGAACGTCGCGCCACCACCCGCCGCCGCCGTCGCGCAATAACGTGGGCGAATACCAAGATACTCGGCGACGGCTTCGGCGTGGTACATGTAGGGCTGCGCCATGCTGTTGCACGTAACGAGCCCGTCTACATCGGAGAGCTTGAGGCCCGCGTCAGCGATTGCGCCAAGCGCAGCTTCAACACAAAGCGCCGTCGCACTTCGGTCTGGAATTTTCCCGACCTTCGTATCGTATGCACCGATAATCGCCGTGCTGCCACGCAGTCCCATCGTTCTTCCTTACGTTGAAGCCGCCCCTCAATCAAATCTCACGGTGACCTTGCCCGGCGTAATCACGTCACCAGCCTCGTTTTTCATGAAGAGTTCGAAGTCGGCGGTGCGTGCCTGTGGGTTGATCGCCGTGACCGTGCCGCCTGTCGTGAGTGTTTCACCAATAAACGACGCCATACGATTGGAGTACTCCACGCGCTGCACCATACCGCGATCACCGATCCAGTTATCTACCGCCTGCGCCAACCAATCGCCAAGCATCGGGCCCGCAATCACCAGACCCTTGTAACCTTCGACATCGGTCGCATACGGCAAGTCGAAGTGAATACGATGTGCGTTCCAGAGAATGGCGTTGTAGAAAAAGAGCTGGATGTTATCCGGCGTGTAGTGCGTTTCCGGTAGTGCATCGCCGATTTTGAGCGTATCGATGTTGGGTTGAAGACTCATCGCAGCAGCCGTGTAGTTTTTTCGGTGAGCACCGGTGTGCCATCTTCACGGATCACCTCAAGCACGACCTCGTAGAAGATAAGCGCACCACTGCGCCCTTCTTTTTCGTAGATGTTCGTCAGCGTACGGTTGCCGATCAGCACATCACCGGCACGAATACGGTTGTGATACTGGATGTCGAGCCCACCGGCCATCGCCTTTTCCAGGGGAAACTTCGGCAGCAGTTTGTCGACGGATACACCGTCGGGACTCAGTTCATTGATCGGCACCACATCCCAGAACAATGCCACGTGAAAGAGTGGTGGCGCCACGTCGCCATCGACGTATTTCTTCTGCGTCTGACCCGTAGCAATCGCATACTTTCGAATGTCGCGACGAGTAACGACCTCAGTACGCGGCGGTGCTTTGCGACCAATGTACGCGAGCACATCCCCGGTGAGCACACCCATGATTATCGTGCCGCGCGAACGGGAGGAAGCGCTGCTCGAACCCTGGGCAGCACTTGGGTGGCGAGGTATTCGATCCGGGCATTGCCCTGGTCCATGGGCTCACCGGGTAACTGCGCCCAGAAATGCACATCACGGATTTCCGGATAGTCAGTGAGCAGTTTCACGAGCTCACGTACCGCCGTATCACCGTCCCACACTTCATAAAGCCCGTCCCGCAGCGCGGCTTCACCGGTCGGGAAGAGTGGCACCTGATCGGGCGGACCAAACGCGCCCCACGAAACATAGGCGTTGGTTTGGTACAAAGCGTAAGGCGCAACTTTGCGTGTTTCTGCTTCGGGATCGGCCGAGATGATGCCCCAGTGACCTGCATAGATCGCACCCGCAGAGCGGGGCTTGCCTTGCGCTTCGAGCGCCTTGATGTAGACGTCGTGGCCAATGCCACCCGTTGATAGAAACCCATCACCGATTCGTGCTGCACGCGCGATGGCGGGTTCTGCCATGCCGCCCATCAGAATCTTCGGTGTCACCTTGGGTACAGGACGAACCGGCAGATCATGTACGGCATAGCGTTTGCCCTGAACATTTACAGGTTTCCCTGACCACGCCTGCCGCAGGATCTCGACGCCCTCTTCCATCAAACTCGGACGATGTTTGAGGTCACGCTTGAAGTAGTTGAACTCGAGTTCGCGGTAGCCAAGGCCCACGCCCAGATCAAAGCGGCCCTTCGTGAGAATCGAGAGTGTCGCGGCGTCTTCAGCCAATCGAACTGGATCAGCAAGAGGCAACAACATAAGGTTGGTGCCGATCTGCATGGAACGTGTGCACTCGCCAATGGCCGCAGCCACCACCAGCGGAGACGGGGTATAACCGTCTTCGACGAAGTGGTGCTCCGTGAGCCATACCGACTGAAGTCCCATCCCCTCTGCCCATGCGATCTGCTTGAGGTATTCGGAGTACAGGTCTTCGAAGCTGTACTTGCTCGGCGCAGGGTTTCGAAAGTCGTACCAGAGACCAAACTTGACGGGCGCGCTCATGCGGCAATCCCCTTCAGGAATCCGTGCAGCAGATTGGTATAGGTGGCGCGATCTTCAATGAACGGCGCATGGCCACAGCCTTTCATTACCGCGAGCTTGCCTTGAGAAAGCAGTTTCGAAGCGAACTCCGCGATGCCCGGCGGCACCACGCCATCCTGATCACCTGTAATCACGAGTGCCGGAACGTTGAGTTTTTTCATGATGTCGCGTTGATCGATGGTGGCGAGTGCGCCGAGCGATGCATCCGCTGCAGGGCTAGCCTGCAGCGCCAGTTCAAACGCGTGTTCTTTCACAATGTCACCGACGGGGGCAACAAACACACCCTGGAAGTAGAGGTCGTGGAGGAAGTTCACACGATCTGCACGTAGTGCAGCGACCGTTCCAGCGACGTCTGCGGGCGTTCCACCATGAGGGAAGCCTTCCGCTTGCGTATAGCGTGGTGAAGCGCCACCGGTCAGCACGAGGCCCTTAAGTCGCGCACCCAGTTTCGATGCGGCATCTACGACCACGGCACCACCCAGCGACCAGCCATTGAGCACGACGGATGACAGCGACAGGTGATCACACAAGGCAACGATGTCGCTGCCGAGTGCAGCGATGGACACATCCCGAAAATCCTTGTCGGACTGCCCGCAGGCTCGATGGTCATAAACCAGCACACCATAGCCCGCATCACTGAGTCCTGCGGTGACATCATCCCAGGCGCGGGCATTCATGCCCCAGCCATGACTCAGTATCACAACAGGACCTGCAGATCGGCCCGGATAAAACTCAAACGAAAGCGTGCGGCTGCCTTCGACAGTAAGTCGGCTCATGGTTCTTTCCCCCTGAAATCGGAGGGGAGAATACCACCAAAACTTTAGCCATCGCGTGTACTCGGAGATGCCTGCTAGGATCGCCGCCATATTCAGCGAAGGACGAAACGATGGAACTCTATGACGCCATGCGGACCGCTTTCGCTGCACGGGATTTCACCGATGAACCTGTGTCCGACGCCGTGATCCGCAGAATACTCGACAACGCCCGCTTCGCGCCGAGCGGCGGCAATCGGCAAGGCTGGAAGGTACTCGTGATCCGTGATGCGAAGACACGTGCGGCGCTAGGCCCGCTCATTCGTCCCACCATGCAACGTTACGTTGCACAAGTGCAGGCAGGAGAAGCGCCGTGGAACACCATTAACCCCACCCGATTGACGCCGGAACAAATCGCCAAAGTTGAGCCACCACAAGCGCTCATCGACAAGCTCTGTAAGGCGCCGGTGATTCTGATGGTCTTTGTGGATTTGTCCGTCGTTGCATCCTTCGATTCACAGCTCGACCGCGTCGGCATCATTTCAGGTGCATCGGTGTATCCATTTGTCTGGAACATCCTGATGGGTGCACGCAATGAAGGGCTTGGCGGAACGCTCACCACTTTCGTTGTTGGCAAAGAACCCGATGTGCAGAAGCTGCTCGGAGTGCCGTCACACGTTGCACTTGCCGCGATGTTGCCGATTGGCAAACCGGTGAAGCAGCTGACCAAGCTCAAGCGCAAGCAGGTGGATGACTTCGCGATGCTGGAGCGGTGGGACGGTCCACACCTGTAGACGAGGTTCGTACGTAGCAACCCATGACGCTCCACGCCGTCTACTTCGCCCTCGACCACCTCGCGATGTACAGCCTGACGTTGTTGGTCTTGAGCCTACTGCTCAAGTATCCCCGCAACTACGCGACTTATGTTGCGTTGCTGATCGGTATCTCGACGGCCGCTTACGTTTATTACGGCCGCGTCATCTTTGGTCCCTGGATTCCCGAGCCTTACCGCTTCCAGAACATCGAGTCCGTGATCAGCGCCATTCAGGTCATCATGAACACCATACCCGCGGCGTTCATGGTGCTGGCCTTTCTGCTCTTCGAAGATTCAGGTCGAAAATTCCCGCGAGTGCTGATCGGTCTCCTGATTCTGCAAATCTGCCTGGAAGACCTGTTGCCCTTCTTGTTCGGCGTCACCACCCGGCCCAGCCTGGCGGTGCCGATGACCGACAACAACCCAGCGCTTTATGGGGTGTTCGAACTGTTGCCTGCAGTTCTGCAGGCAGTGTTCGTCACGCTGGCGCTCTTCTGGACGCTGAAGGAGTGGCGCGTGGATCTGGTGAACCCGCGCCGTCGTATGCGCTTGTTTCTCGTGGTACTGATCGCCGTGAATCTTGTGTCCTACACTCTGCTGACGCGACTGGTGATGGACCCGAACGACACTTCCTTCTTCCACGTTCACGAGGCCTATCAGGCCTTCAACTTGCTGATGAACAGCGCCGTTCTGGTGTATCTGTTGGTGGTGCCGGATGATGAAAAGCAGGTTGCGCCTTCCCTGAAGGAGACACCCGTGGCTGCTGACCACGTAGATCCGGATTTCAGGTTGTTTGAAGCCGCGATGAAAGGCGGTCTCTACCATGAGACCGGCCTCACCATCGCCTCACTGGCGAGCCACATCAAGGTGCCCGAATACCGACTGCGCAAGTTGATCAACCAGAAACTCGGTCACCGCAATTTCAACCAGATGCTGAATCACTACCGCATCGATGAAGTTGCGGCTGCGCTCGCCGATCCGGCTAAACGCCATTTGCCGATTCTGACGCTCGCTCTCTCAGCGGGTTACCAATCCATCAACCCGTTCAATCGTGCGTTTCGGGAGCTAAAAGACACCACACCCTCGGCGTTTCGCCAGGCGATGCTGCCCGAACTCCCGGGTGAGACGGGCGAAGCACCCGTTTGACCGTCTGCAAAGCGAAAAACTTCACACCGAATATCAAAAAAAAGCGCCGATTCCAGAAATCGACGCCTCCATCAAGTAACCGACGAGACCTCGCAGGACCTTTCACCCACGCTGATCCCATCAACCCCGAGGAATGGTTCGATGGACAGCGTCTTGATAGAGGTCGAAAACATTGCAAAACACTACGCCCGTGGTGCTGAAATCGTCCGGGTACTGAATGAAGTCAGTGTCTCGATCAATCGTGCGGACTTCGTCGCTTTCATGAGGCCTTCCGGATCCGGGAAAAGCACGCTGCTGAATCTCATCGGCGGGCTTGATCGCCCGGATCGAGGTTTCGTGGTCGTGGGTGGGCAGAACATCTCGACTTTCACTGATCGACAGCTAACTGCCTGGCGCGCTGCATCCGTGGGTTTTGTATTCCAGTCCTACAACCTTCTGCCGGCACTGACCGCCGAACAAAACGTAGCCCTCCCGCTCCTGCTGACTCACCTCTCTCGTGCCGAGATCCGGTCCCGCGCGCGGATTGCCTTGAACATTGTCGGTCTGGAAGATCGCGCGGCGCACCGTCCAACCGAACTCTCGGGTGGACAGGAACAACGGGTGGCCATTGCCCGGGCCTTGGTGAGTGATCCGCAGATTCTCATCTGTGATGAGCCCACGGGCGGATTGGATCGAAGCACGGCGGACAAATTCCTGTCGCTGCTCCGAACGTTAAACCGGGACCTCAAAAAGACCATCGTTATGGTGACCCACGATCCAAAGGCGGCGGAATTTGCGGGACAGGTACATCACCTCGACAAGGGTCAGCTTGCGAGCGCTGGCCATGTGGCGGCCGCACAGTCATGAGCTGGCTCCACCTGCTGCACCGAGGGTTATGGCGCAGACCTTTGCGCACATTGTTGACGATGGTGAGCCTCAGTACCGCCTTTCTGCTGATGGGTTTGTTGGTACCGATCCTGCAGCTGTTCGAGAGCCGAGGTGAAGCCGACGGTATTGATCGCCTCATCGTTCAACCACGCCATTCCATCACCGACATTCTGCCCATCAGCCATACCCGGGCCATCAGCGATCTATTGGGCGTTACTGGTGTTTCGCACCAATCCTGGTTTGGCGACACATTCCGTGACGAGCCATCCTCGTTTGCCCGATGGGCCGTTCCGGCGGCGAGCTTCTTTGAATTGCACCCCGAATTGCACCTCACCACCGAAGCGCTCAACCGGTTCGCCAACACCCGCACCGGCGTGCTGGTGGGTCAGAAAACGGCGGAACAGTTCGGGTTGAAAGTAGGTGACCGGATCACACTGATTCCTGACATCTGGCTGAACAAGGAGGCTAAGGTCTGGGAGTTTCAGGTGATGGGTGTGTTTGATTCCAATGAACAAAGCGCTGACCTGACGGCGATGTACCTCAACTACGAGTACTTCGATGAGTACCGTGCGTGGGGTTCTGGTCTCGTCTCTTACATCAACGTCGGCGTTGGAACCGCGCAGGCACCCTTCGACGTTGCTGCGGCCATCGACGCACGATTCGACAACTCCGCCGATGAAACGACGACGTCATCGGAACGGGACTTTGCCCTCGGCTTCGCCGAGCAGCTTGGTGATGTTGGCTTCATGATCACCCTCATCCTCGGTGCAGTGTTCTTCACCATCGCGCTGGTTACAGCTAACACTGTGGCGCAGGGGATGCGGGAGAGGCTCGGCGAATTTTCAGTGCTGCGCGCCCTCGGTTTTCAACTGCGCGCTACTCAGTGGTTGATGATGGGTGAAGTTCTCCTCCTTGTTGCTCTCGGCGCTTCTTCAGGGCTGTTGATCTCGTCCCTCCTGCTCGAATGGGGTCGAGACTATTTCGCGCAACTCGGCGGCATCGGCATGAACAGTCTTACTGTCGCTGCTTACCATAGTGCTGATGCTGTGCATCGCCCTGCTGGCTGTGGTCCAACCCGCAAGGCGACTGCACAAACTCTCCATCGTCGATCAACTACACAAGTTCTAACGCTAAGGAAACTCTAATTAACGTCTATTTCCGCCATAACTTCGTTGATCGTCGCTCCAAAAATCGCGGAACTTCTGCATTTCCGCGATTTTTCTACGCTCCTCTCGCCTCGTTCTGACGAAAACACCCAATTGATCAGAGTTTCCCTAACTCATCAGGATTCACTTTCATACTGCGACAAATCATCGCCATCGCGCTGCAGAATGCCGCAACCCTCTACACCCGCGCCGGTTCCTCGCTGGTCGTCATCGTCGGCATCGCGGGCGTGGTGCTGGTGTTCACGGCCTTGTTTGTCATGACACAAGGCTTGCGCGAAACCCTGGAGAGCAGCGGCGAACGAGATCGGGTGTTGATCCTCGGCAAAAGTTCCCGTTCCGAAATCAACGGTTCGATCACGCGCGATCAGGCGGCGGTGATCGCCGGCTTGCCCGGAATCGCCAAGGACTCCAGGTCTGGTCGCCCGCTGCTCTCGGCAGAACTCTACGCCAACGCAAACCTGCTGCGAAAAACTGACGGGCAACGTTCTGGGCTGCCTTTGCGTGGTGTAAGCGAACTGGGTTTTGCGGTTCGGCCTGAAGTCAGAATCACACAAGGCCGTGCCATGCAGCCAGGTCGATTCGAGTTGATGGTCGGCGCTGGTGCAGTGCGCATCTTTGAAGGACTCGAAGTCGGCGACACCCTTTCCAACAAAGGCGCGACCTTCGAGGTGGTCGGTCATTTTGTCAGTGACGGTCGTGCAACAGAGTCCGAGGCATGGCTCGATGTCGATGTCATGGCGAATGTATTCAAACGCGGTGTGACCCTCAATACGTTACTCGGTCGTCTTCAGTCTCCCGATTCGCTGCGTGCGCTGACCACCGCCATCGACCGTGATAGGCGTCTGTCAAACAGCATGTTTCGTGAATCGGTTTTTTACGCTGAACAGTCGACGACAGCAACGCGCCTGATGGTTCTCGTTGGTACGACTGTCGGCCTCATCATGGCGCTGGGCGCCATTTCCACTGCGCTGAATGCGCTCTATGTGGCGGTCTCCGCCAGAACCCGCGAAATCGCGATCCTGCGCGCACTCGGCTATTCCGTATCGCCTATCGTCTTTTCGGTATTGCTCGAAGCACTCACGTTGTCGCTTGTCGGGGGTGTGATCGGCGCAGTGGCAGGCTGGGCGTTGTTTGATGGCATTCAGATGTCCTCCATGGGAGCCGCCTATTCACACGTGGCGTTTCGCTTTGCGGTTAGTCCTGCGCTCTTGCTGACGGGTCTATCCGTTGCTCTCGTGATCGGTTTTCTCGGCGGACTATTCCCGGCGCTGCGAGCCATCCGGGTGAACGTCATCGATGGCCTGCGGGCAGGTGCATGATGCAGCGTGCCAGCGGTGCCGTGGAGGATCGGAGTTCATCACTGGCTTCACTGAGCAGCCTGAAGATCGATTGGTCCGCGACTGCTGCGGTCACACGCCCTTCAACACGGTGGCTCTCTACGGGTGTTGGCATTGTTTTGTTGGCTGTATTACTCGGCTGGTGGCACCTGGATAACCAGCAAAACAAGTCGGCGAGCCAGCCTCTCCAGCATCAAGAGAAGCATCAAGAGCAGCAGCAAGAACACCATCGAGAGAACGATCGAGACGCACCTGCCACGACTGACGTTCGAGCTGCAGCAGAGTCCACCGCTCCCTTCGCGCCGCTATCCAACAGCATCCTCGACGCCACCAGCTACATCGTTGCGCGACGCCAGGCTACGGTCAGCGCCAAAGTCACCGGCAAGGTACTCGAAGTGTTCGTCGAAGAAGGCATGCAGGTCCAGAAAGGCCAATTGATCGCCCGTCTCGACAGCCAGATTCCGAAGGCACAGTGGGCACTCGCACAATCACAACAGGTCGCGGCTAAGGTCGGCATTGAAGAGGTGCAGATTCAAATCCGCCAGGCAGAACTCGACTACCAACGCCTCGATCAACTGAAGCGGCAGAAGCTTGCGAGTGAGGCTGAGCGGGATCGTGCAGAACTCTCGCTCCTCGGTCTAAAAGCCCGGCTTGAATCGCTTCGCCAGGCGGTGGTCGTGGCTGAGCGCAACGTCGATGTACGCCGCCAGGAACTCGCCGACATGGAAATCCGCGCGCCGTTTGCCGGTATCGTCACCAGCAAGACATCCCAACCGGGGGAGATGATCTCACCCGTCTCATCCGGTGGCGGATTCACACGCACCGGTATC
>SYFY01000150.1 GCA_005799745.1 Gammaproteobacteria bacterium | reverse complement strand
TGCATCGTCTCTTCGAGATGAAGGCTGAGGGTAAACTCAAAGTACCGGCGATCAACGTCAACGATTCAGTGACGAAGTCGAAGAACGACAACAAGTACGGTTGTCGGCACAGCCTGAACGACGCCGTTAAGCGCGGTACGGACATGCTCATGGCCGGCAAACGCGCCTTGGTGATCGGCTATGGAGACGTCGGCAAAGGCTCAGCCCAAAGCTTGCGTCAGGAAGGAATGATCGTGCGCGTGGTTGAAGTCGACCCCATTTGCGCCATGCAGGCTTGTATGGATGGCTACGAAGTGGTGTCACCGTACAACGATGGCGACAACACTGGCAAATACGAAGACCTCGATATGCGTCTTCTGAAAGATACCGACCTGCTCGTCACCTGCACCGGCAATACCAACGTCTGCGACAGCAACATGTTGCGCGCACTCAAGCGTCGCGCGGTGGTGTGCAACATCGGTCACGTCGACAACGAGATCGACACGGCGTTCATGCGCAAGAACTGGCGTTGGGACAAGGTGAAGGATCAGGTTCACCAGATCTTCCGCAGCGATGATGATGACGACTTCCTGGTGCTGCTCTCGGAAGGCCGATTGGTCAACCTTGGGAACGCCATGGGTCACCCGTCACGCATCATGGACGGCTCATTCGCCAACCAGGTACTGGCTCAGATGCACCTGTACGAACAGCGTTGGGCCGACCAGCCGCTGAACCAGCGAGCACCGATCACCGTGGAAGTGCTGCCGAAGAAACTCGACGAAGAAGTCGCCGAGCTCATGGTGCAGGGATTTGGTGGTGTGGTCACCAAGCTGCGCGCGGATCAGGCGAAGTACATCGGCGTGAAGATCGAAGGGCCGTACAAGCCCGAGAGCTACAAGTACTAAGCCCAGCTTCAGAGTCCGCGGTTCTTACTGCGGACTCTTCCTCCTCGACCGAAGTCTGAGCCCTGGAATCGCCAGAAAAACGATTGCGGCAATAACCACGAGACTGATGATGATGTTCTGCACGTTGCGGCCGAGCATCATCAGGAAGTTCCACTTGTGCAATAGCGCAAAACTCAGCCGCTCCGGTTGTTCATGGGCTTCCACCGCATCCACAAGCACACCCGTTGCCGTGTCGACAAAGTAGGTGGTGTTGTACGGTTCGCCATAGATGAGCCGCCACACAGGGACCCGCTTGTTGCGAAAGTCATAGTCCACCCCAAATCGTGTCACGAGGCTTGCATCCGCCAATGCCGAACGTGGATGACCGGTCACCACGTCGCCGAGCTCAAGCGCGAGTGCTTTGTCGCCGGGCTCCCACACTTCTCCCCTTGATGCATCCACATAGACCGCAGGACCTGTCGCAGGCACACCGGAAAAACGCGCTTTTCGAATCTCGCCTGCATCAACCGGCGCCACACCCTGCGCATTCAGACCCAGGCGATACAACACATCACCTTGCGCATTTCGAACCACGGACAAGCGATTCACCTCGAGTCCGGCACGGAGCGTTGTCCACTGTTCGCCTAACGGCAACCTGAGTTTCTCAACAGCCAGCGGCTCACCGTGTCGCAGGAACGACTGCGGCGGCTCGAGAACCAACGCCCACAGGTGATAAAGACCACTGCCTGAAAGCGCAAGCAGCGGCAATACCAACACCCAGGCACCCAGTCGATGCCAACCGTGTAACCCCGGTGCACGTCCTTTCCTTTGAATGCGAACCAGCATCACAACGCCACCGCATGCGAGGCAAAAAATCGAGCCCCCCAGCAGCGTGATCACACCAGCCCGGACGATGCCTGCACGTACTGGATGCTCAAAGGGTCTACTTCCTGGAATTCCGTGGAACCACTTGCCCGTGTCACCGGTACACCATCCCGATACAACGAAATGCCACATCGCTCGAAACTCGAGTTAAGCCCTGAACCACGAACCGATATCCGGTTTTCGCGCTGCGCGGAGGTGTCCGCAAAGACACCCGGTGTGAAGATCAAGGTGTCGCCGATGCTCTGTGCGAAGTCATCGGAGAAGACTTCCGCTCCGACAAATCCGATGGCTCCTGGAACCCGGTTGAGCGCTTGACGCGCCGCATCCGCTCCGAGGGCGGTGGGTGAACCGGGCGACCGCTTAGCGGTCACGACGATCTCTTCTTCAATCCGAGGCGAAGGTCCCTGGCCAAGTCCAACCGCACTACTGGTCGCTGGCGTGACTACCAGCCCGCACACAAGAACAATTCGACAAGCCGGAAAAAAGCGATGCACGATGCGTCAGTCCGTGAGCAGAGCGCGCATTATCCGTGTCAGGCGCGCGCGTCACGATGCGACAAATTGTCGCAGCGAGCCTCCGTGGTTTCCGCAGTCGGGGTTGACTTCACTACGCCACAAGGCGAGAAGTAGACCTTGCACAGCCAGGCACGAGACAAACCACGATGAACAGTTCAACAAGGTCACAAATAGCCACTTCGAATCCCACGTCGGAAGCGATGATCGCGCGTGCGGAAGGATTGGCACCGAAGTTTCGCGAACGTTCCGCTGAGGCGGAAAAGAATCGTCGTCTACCCGACGACAGTGTCGTGGAAATGCGCGCGGCAGGCTTTCACAAGATTCTGCAGCCGAAAAAGTTTGGTGGCTTTGAACTCGGCATCAGCACTGCCGCCGAGTGCATCCGCGCCCTGGCGACAGGTTGCGGCTCACATGGGTGGATCGCGAACCTCTTCATCGTGCACAACTATCAACTCAGCCTGTTCAGTGAACAGGCGCAGCGCGAATACTGGGCCGACAGCGACGACGTCATCTGTTCGACCGTTTCCTTCGCAACGAAGAGCGACGCGGTGAAGGTGGACGGGGGTTATCGTTTGAACGGCCGCTGGAAGTTCTCGAGCGGCTGCGACTTCGCCAGCTGGTTCATCGTGCTCAAACCGAGCGCGACGCTGTTCGACTGGATGCTCATTCCACGAGCCGATGTGACCATCGAGGATGACTGGTTTGTATCCGGGCTGTGTGGAACGGGGTCGAAGGACCTGATCCTCAATGATGTGTTTGTCCCGGATCACCGGGTGCTCTCGATCCGTGAACTGGCGAGAGGCACAACACCTGGAGGCGCTTTCAACCAGATGTCGATGGCTCGCCTGCCTTTCAGTTGGCCCGCCGTATGGGGCATTCCTGCCGCGCTCATCGGCATGGCCACTGGCATGGCAGAAGCGGTTCGTCAGACACTCATCGGGAAGAAGGCCCTCTTTTCAGGAGAAAAGCAGGTTGAGCGGGTTGCCAACCAGATTCGCCTGACAAGTGTTCTCACGGACATCCACGCTGCCGAACTCATCATGCGACATCGACTGAGTGAACTGGAAAGGTGGGCGGAGGCAGGCGAACCACCCTCCGCCATCGATGCTTTTGCATCACAACGGGACGCAGCCTATGTCGCGCGTCTTACCGGAAAAGTCGCAGCCGAACTCGGATTGATGGCGGGCGCGACATCGGTTTATCTCGCCAATCCCATCCAGCGCTTTCAGCGCGACATCAATGTTGGCGTCACTCATGTGTCCCTGGTTTGGGAAGAATCCGCCGAGAACTATGGGCGAGCTTTGTGGGAGTTGCCGCCGAAGGCGATCAGAGGGTAATGACATCGATACTATCGCCCTAAGGAACCTCTGATTAATGTCTATTTCCGCCATAACTTCGTTAGTCGTCGCTCCGTAAAATCGCGGATTTACTGCATATCCGCGATTTCTCTCCACTCCTCCAGCCTCGTTCTGACGAAAGTATCCTATTAATCAGAGGTTCCCTAACCGAAAACAACAGGCGCATCGACCACCATGATTCTTGAAGTCGCAACCCTCGACGTCATTCCTGGCAAAGCGCATGAATTCGAGACGGCTTTTGCAAAAGCGTCGGAGATCATCGCGTCTATGCCTGGATTCATCTCCCTGCAGCTGCAGCATTGCATTGAAAGTCAGTCACGCTATCTGCTCCTGGTGAAATGGCAGAAGCTCGAAGACCATACCAGGGGGTTTCGTGAATCGCCGGAATATCAGGAGTGGCGAAAGCTGCTGCATCACTTCTACGATCCGTTTCCAACGGTTGAACACTACGACCTGGTTCTGGAGAAGTGATGCGCTGGAGTTCATCGATACGGATGACCCTGATCAAGGCGGTTGTTGCCGGTTTTCATGAATACGTGATGATTTGCGGCTAGACGGCTTCATGGAGTCGGGTATCGTCACGTCAGAATCCCGCTTTGGGAACCTCTGATTAGTGTCAATTTCCGCCATAGCAGCGTTGGTCGTCGCTCCAGAAAATCGCGGAACTACTGCATTTCCGCGATTTTCCTGCGCTCATCCCGCCCCCAAGAGGTATGGGCTCAGACGAAAATACCCGATGATTCAGAGTTTCCCTTGGTGAAGAGGCCCGAAGAACCTATGACTCGAATCACCACCATCGACGCGTACATCACCGCCGCTGCGCCGAAATCGCAGGGCATCCTCCGGGAGATCCGTCAGATCATCCAGGACGAAGTCCCAAGCGCAACCGAAACCATCAGCTACCAACTCCCTGCATTCAAACTCAAGCGTGTGTTCATCTACTTCGCCGCGTTCAAAGCACATATCGGCATTTATCCGCCGGTCAGTCAGGACGAAAGGCTTCGCGCCGCGTTGATCCCCTACCGCGGAGTGAAAGGCAATCTGAAGTTTCCTATCGTTGAGCCCTTTCCATTTGACCTGATTCGGCAGGTGGTGATCGCGTTGGCCAAAGAATATAGCCATCGATGAGCGTGACCGAACTTCGAATTCAGGAGCCCTGACATGACTACCTTTGAGGATCCGGCAGTCGAAGCCAAGTTCGCGACCTACACGCCTCGTGTGCGTCGCAAATTGTTGGCGCTGCGCAAGCTCATCTTGAAGGTCGCCAGGACAACACCGGGTGTCGGCGATATCGAAGAGACCTTGAAGTGGGGCGAGCCTGCTTACGTGACGAAAAACCGTAGTGGCAGCACGCTGCGCATCGATTGGAAGCCATCGAAACCCGATCACTACGCCATGTACTTCAATTGTCAGACTAACCTTGTCGAGACTTTTCGCTCGTTGTTCCCACACGATTTTGAATTCCAGGGAAATCGGGCGTTACTTTTTGCCATCGACAAGCCTTTTCCGAAAGATGCACTGCTTCTCTGTATCGAAGCAGCCCTGACTTATCATCAAACAAAGAGGCGCCAAGGCAGATCAGCAAGGATTCAGGGATAGTTTCTCGCTACGCGTAACGATCAGGATTCTCTCGAACAGAAATTTCAGCAGCTTCAGGTCTATCTGAAGCAGCAGTTGGCGTCATCAAGCACAGGCCGCAACGTCATCGCGTTTCTCCAGCGAGGACATACATGTCCGAGTTGCCAACAGATCGCACTGACTTTCGAACAACGTTCTGCCCGAGGAGAGCGAAGACGATGGGCCACCTGCACGCTCTGTGGCACTGAAACCCAATACCCCGAACGAGCTCTGTTTGCGGCGTTCACTACTGGCAGCACACTCGGAACTTTGCTCCATCTTGAACACGGCACTGGAATCGCGTTAGTCGGTGTGTTCTGGATTGTGCTGGCCTGCGGCGCGCTCCTCTTCGGCAAGCCAACCGCCAGAACGGATGACAGGCAATACAGAGTCCTTGAGGAGTTCGTTGTACATCAACCGCTGCGGTTCATCGGGTGGCTCTTGGTACTCCTCGCACCGATCATCGTCATCATGCTGACGCTCCGGCAGGCGTGAGCATTGACGAAATGCTAAGGGGAGCGCCAGGAACCTGGCAAGGTCCTATTGGTCAATGATGCGCGTGCAGTTTCACAGGACCAGCGAACGGCAATACCACGTGGTCGTCCTTCGTGAAGGGATGACCACGCTCGCCATGAAACCTGCACCGGGTTTCGATACTCGGATGCCACACGATCTTCAACATTTCGTGGTTGAGAAAGCCCTCAAACTGAATCAGAGAATATTCGGTCAGCTCGCTGCCGGAGGAACTGCACGTACGCTTCATGCCGTTGAGGCGACATCCGGGAAAGATGCGGCACGTGCGCGCCGGCAACTGCGAAGAAAGGGCGACTACCTTTCGCGAGATGGCGCGGCTAACGCAGCGATATCGGAACGAGCGACGTTCGTGTTTTGGTCGAGATGGCTCCTCACACAATCTGACCCTGCTTGCGTCGCGAGAGGACAATCCATGCAAGCCACCACCGCACAATTTCTTGCCGGCATCCGTGCAGCAGAAACAAAACGTTTTTGATGCGCCAACGACTGCACGCGTGATCAAGGCGCTCGAGGAAGCCAGTCAACGTTGGCAAAACACGGCAGTGGGCGGATTCATCGAGCTGGTGTGGGAAGACAAACTCCGCCGTTAGCGCCCGCCATGGCGTCGATACCCGCGAGATGTTCTAGATCACCGCAACTGCTGCGTGCACCAGCCTTCCCGTCTAACATGACGCGTCAGATCAAGGCGCTGAACCCAACGATCCCCGCGCTGTTTTTTTATGGTCACTGGGCAGCACCGCAGCGATTGTAGGAAAGCAAGCGTTCATTTCCAGGTACGTGTATCCGTCGTCATGATTCGCAGGAGCAATCAAATGGATCTCATTACGCCTCGCCAGGTCGGCAAGAGTCACCTCGAAGTGACGCCGTTAGGATTTGGAGGTGGACCCATCGGTGATCGACGGGTACCCATGGACACCTGTCTGGACACGGTAAGGGCCGCATGGGATGGCGGAGTCCGGTTCTTCGATACGGCGCCGTACTACGGCATTGGTCGATCAGAACGACGCATCGGCACCGCGTTGACGGAATGTGCTGCGCCAGGGATGTTCTGCATCAACACCAAGGTTGGAAGGACCCTCGAACCGGAACCTTTCAAGAACGACAGTCTGAAGACGTTTTCTCCAGGCGGCGGGGTACGCACACCACGTGACGGCATCAGTGGTCACCGCGTGCACTTCGACTACGCCCACGATGCCATCCTCAAACAACACCGCGACTCGCTACAGCGTCTCGGGTTGCCCAGTGTGAACAGTCTCGCGATACACGATATCGACTTCGGGCATCAACACCCTGATGAAATCGATCTGGCGCTGCGCCAGTTGTCGCGAAGCGGGGGTGGTGGCGCACTTGCACTTGAGGGTCTACGCGAGACCGGACTTATCCAGGCCATCGGCGCGGGCTGCAACCGTGAAATGCGCAACTACGACAGTTGGGACGGAGGACTACAGGAGGATCTGATCGAACGCATCGCCGACACCGTCGATCTCGACTTCATCATTCTCGCCGGACCATACACGCTGCTCGATACGACCGCCTTGCATCGGGTGCTGCCGCTGTGCGCAACACGACAGATCGGCGTGATCATCGCCTCACCTTTCGCGGGTGGTTGGTTGGCCGCTCCGGAGCGGATCAGCTATATGTACGGCGAAACACCTGAACACGTTGTCGAACGGACCTCGAAACTGCAAGCCACCTGCCGGGACTACGACATTGAACTCGCGGCAGTTGCACTGCAGTTCCCCCTCGCCCATCCGTTAGTCGCTGCGGTCATTCCAGGCGCAAAAACACCTTTCGAAGGAGCAGAGGCTCAGCGGCTGCTCGGCGTGCGGATTCCCGGCGAACTCTGGAAAACACTGAAGGCGCAGGAATTGCTGGACCCGGAAGCACCCGTGCCGATCTGATCGAACTACAACGCCGCACCAATCAAGGTACGCGTGTACTCAGACTTCGGCGCATCAAAGATCTCTGCCGGTGTTCCCGCTTCAACCACTTCGCCATTGCGCATGACCAGGATTCGATGTGCGAGCGCACGGACTACCTTGAGATCGTGGCTCACAAACAGATATGTGAGCCCAAGACGACGCTGCAGATCTCGCAACAAATCGATGATCTGCGTCTGCACGGAGACATCGAGCGCCGACGTCGGTTCATCCAGGACAATGACTTCCGGACGCAGAATCAGCGCCCGGGCGATGGCAATCCGTTGTCGTTGCCCACCGGAAAATTCGTGGGGGTAACGCGCCATCATGGCTGTCTCCAGGCCCACATCGGTGAGCACAGCAGCAACCCGGTCATCACACGTCTGTGCATCCAGACCCGGCTCATGCACTTCAAGGCCCTCGGCAATGATGTCGCGCACCGTCAGTCGCGGCGAAAGACTGCCGTAAGGATCCTGAAAGACGATCTGCAGGTTCCGGCGTAGTGGTTTGAACTCACGTTTGGACAACCCGTGGACAGGTTTGTTATGAAACCGGACCTCACCACGCGAAACGACCAGCCGAAGCAAGGCAAGACCGAGGGTCGTTTTTCCAGAACCGGACTCACCGACGATGCCAAGTGTTTCTCCGGCCCTGATCGCCAGATTGACCTCCTTCACGGCGGAGCGATATTGGCGCCGACCGAACCAGCCCTTGCCGATGGCGTAGTCGACGCAGAGGTTCTGAACATCGAGCAGTGCTGGCGCGTCGCCCTGTAACGGTAGTGCTTCGCCTTTGGGCTCGGCCTCGATCAGTTGCCGGGTGTAGGGGTGCTCCGGTGCTGTAAAAATCTGCTGCTTCGTGCCCGTCTCGACAACGTTGCCATCACGCATCACATAGACACGATCAGCCATGAAACGCACCACACCGAGGTCATGGGTGATGAGCAACATCGCCATGCCAAATTCGGCCTGCAGGTCACGCAACAATCCGAGGATCTGCCGCTGAATCGTCGCATCCAGCGCGGTTGTCGGTT